>NZ_SMAB01000014.1 GCF_004342885.1 Tepidibacillus fermentans | reverse complement strand
ATCTACCTAGGGGAACTCTCAAATACCGATTACGCTTACATAATATATTTGTATATATTTGTAAAAAATTTCTCCCACAAAAACTTGACACAAACTATTGGGTTCTTTTTTTTGATTTTTTAAGTGAAATATGATACATATATAAAGATAATGTACAAGTCATAATCAATATAAATAAATTTGGAAATTTTTTGTATAAAGAGGCGACTTCAATGAATAAAAAACCTGAAGATATTAGAGTAATCGTAGGAATGTCTGGTGGTGTTGATTCATCCGTAGCAGCATTATTATTGAAACAACAAGGGTATGACGTGATTGGTGTGTTTATGAAAAATTGGGATGACCGCGATGAATTTGGCCATTGTACGGCAGAAGATGACTTTCAAGATGTTGTACGGGTATGTAATCAAATCGGAATTCCCTATTATTCTGTTAACTTTGAAGAAGAGTATAAGGAAAAAGTTTTTGATTATTTCCTTAGTGAGTATAAAAAGGGTCGAACACCAAACCCTGATGTCATGTGTAATCGAGAAATTAAATTTGGTGAGTTTCTAGAAAAAGCCTTAGAACTCGATGCAGATTATATTGCAACAGGTCATTATGCGAGAGTACAAAATGTCAACGGTGAATTTCAACTCCTAAGAGGTGTTGATCAAAATAAAGATCAGACTTATTTTCTTAATGCATTAAATCAATATCAATTATCGAAAACAATGTTCCCAATCGGCCATTTACCGAAGAGTAAAGTTCGAAAGATTGCACAGGAACATGGATTGGCTACGGCTACAAAAAAAGATAGTACAGGTATTTGTTTTATCGGAGAACGAGATTTTCGTGAATTTCTTAGTAAATTTCTTCCTGCCCAACCTGGAGAGATTCGTTCCCTAGATGGTGAGGTAAAAGGAACACACCAGGGGCTGATGTATTATACCCTTGGACAGCGCAAAGGATTAGGAATTGGTGGCGAAGGAACTGGTGAGCCATGGTTTGTCGTTGACAAAGATGTAAAAAATAACATTCTGTATGTTGCACAAGGTGCATATCATCCAAGCCTATTTTCAAAAGGATTGATAGCAACGGATGTCAATTGGATTAGTGGCAATCCACCAGGACAGCATTTCATCTGTACAGCTAAATTCCGCTATCGTCAACCCGATCAAAAAGTAACGGTTACGATCAAAGAAAACAATTCTTGTGAAGTCATCTTTGAAGAAGAACAAAAAGCCATTACTCCCGGGCAAGCTGTCGTATTTTACCAAGGTGAAGTTTGCCTAGGTGGAGGTATTATCGACCAAGCATTAAAATAAAAGTATGGATAACAAACGCCCTTTTTAAAAAAAGGGGCGTTTTTTTATGCTCAAAGTAGCAAAACTGTCATATCTGTAAAATATGGTGCATATCCTTTTACATAATTTAATGCACTAAAGTTAGACATTTTGTCTGTCATTTTCATTATTTTTCTTGCATATTTATAGATTCTGTAGATGTTCGATTGTAGCAGTTATGACAGAAAGGAATGGAGTTATGGTAGATCCTCTTCATCCAAGCGAAACAGACTTGTACTTATTTCACGAAGGGAACTTGTTTCACAGCTATAAAATGCTAGGTGCACACCTGATCAAGTACAAAGGAGTGCAGGGAGCCCGGTTTATGGTTTGGGCTCCAAATGCAAGAATGGTTCGAGTAGTTGGTGACTTTAATCAGTGGAATGGTGAACGGCACCTTATGCAAAGGATTAATGATTCAGGATTATGGATCATTTTTATTCCTGGATTAAAAAATGGTGATTTGTACAAATATGAAATTATTACTGAAAAGGAAATAATTTTAAAAGCTGATCCGTATGCTTTTTTGTCTGAACAAAGACCCAATACAGCTTCAATTATTTACTCTCTTGATGGTTATTGCTGGAATGATGAAGACTGGATGCAAAAGAAGAAAATCCGATCCATCTATCATCAACCTCTACTGATTTATGAAGTCCATCTTGGCTCTTGGAAAAAAAAGAATGGTGAATTCTATACTTATCGAGAATTAGCCGACGAATTGATTGGTTATGTCGTCAATCTTGGTTATACCCACATTGAAATTCTGCCAATAGCCGAACATCCCTATGACCAATCTTGGGGTTACCAGATAACCGGCTATTATTCTATTACAAGCCGTTATGGTATGCCGCATGACTTTATGTATTTTGTTGACCAATGTCATCAGAAGGGGATCGGTGTCATTCTTGATTGGGTACCTAGCCATTTTGCCAAGGATTCTCATGGGTTACGATGTTTTGATGGTACTCCTTTATATGAATATGCAGACCCTAAAAAGGCAGAAAAGCCAAGTTGGGGAACGTTAAGTTTTGACTATGGTAAACCGGAAATTCTTAGTTTTCTTATTTCTAATTTAATTTTTTTCATAAAGGAATATCATATTGATGGATTTCGGGTAGATGCGGTTTCTAGCATGCTTTACTTGGATTTTGATAAAAAAGGCGGGGAATGGGTTCCCAATCAATATGGTGGCAATGAAAATCTTGAAGCTATTTCATTCTTACGAAAATTAAACGAAGTCGTTTTTAAATATGATCCAACCACATTAATGATTGCAGAGGAATCAACAGCATGGCCAATGGTTAGCGCACCAACTTATCTTGGTGGATTAGGTTTTAACTTTAAATGGAATATGGGTTGGATGAACGATATGTTGCGGTATATGGAAATGGACCCGATTTACCGAAAATATCATCACCATTTAATCACTTTTTCTTTCTTCTATGCTTTTAGCGAAAATTTCATCCTTCCATTATCTCATGATGAAGTAGTTCATGGGAAACGTTCTCTATTAAATAAAATGCCTGGTTCCTATTGGGACAAATTTGCTAGTTTACGACTCCTGTATGGATATATGATGGCTCATCCAGGGAAAAAGATTCTGTTTATGGGTGGAGAGTTTGCTCAATTTGATGAATGGAAGGACCAATCTCAACTAGATTGGAATTTGCTAGATTTTGAATTCCACTACAAGATGAAACAGTTTGTCAAAGAATTAAATCATTTTTATCGTCGTGAATCAGCTTTATGGGAATTGGATCATACAGAAAAAGGATTTGAGTGGATTGATCCTCACGATGTGAGTCAAAGTATCATCACTTTTATGAGAAAAGGGAAGAAAAAAGGAGATTGGATCATCGTTGTTTGTAATTTTACACCGATGGTTTATGAACACTATCGGATTGGCGTTCCTACTTTGGGAGAATATATCGAAATTTTTAACACGAATGAAGAAAAGTATGGCGGTAATGGTTTAACAAATCAAAATCAATACTTAATGGCTGAAGAATTAAAGTGGCACAACCAACCCTACAGTCTAGAAATCAAAATTTCACCATTATCCTGTCAATTTTTTAAGGTTTCACGAATTCAAAAGGAAATTGGGAGGTTGAAATATGTACCAAAAAGAAGTTGTGGCTATGCTTTTAGCAGGTGGGGAGGGAAAACGGTTAGGAGTTCTTACAAATAGACAAGCAAAACCTGCAGTTCCTTTTGGCGGAAAATATAGGATTATCGATTTTGCATTAAGTAATTGTACCCATTCTGGAATAGAAACAGTTGGTGTTTTAACGCAATATGAACCATTAATATTGAATTCTTATATTGGTATTGGAAGTCATTGGGATCTGGATCGGAATCGGGGGGGAGTAACTGTTTTACCTCCATTTGTACAACAAGATGGGGGAAGATGGTATAAAGGAACAGCAAATGCCATTTATCAAAACATTGCTTTTATCGAACGCTATAATCCTCGGTATGTTCTTATAATCTCTGGGGATCACATTTACAAAATGAATTATTCACATATGCTCAAATATCATATTGAGAAAAATGCAGAATTATCGATAGCTGGTATTGAGGTTCCATGGGAGGAAGCTAGCCGATTTGGCATCATGAATATCGATCCTAGTACCCGTATTCGGTCATTCGAAGAAAAACCGATACAACCAAAGAATAACCTTGCATCCATGGGCATTTATATTTTTAATTGGGATGTTTTACGTTCTTATTTGATAAAAGATGAAAATAACCCAAATTCAAGTAATGATTTTGGGAAAGATATCATTCCGATGATGTTGCAAGAGAAAAGGAAAATATATGCTTACCCATTTAATGGGTATTGGAAAGATGTTGGAACAATTGAAAGTTTATGGAGTGCCAATATGGATTTATTATCCAACCATCCTAGTTTAGATTTAAATGATTACCATTGGAGAATTCGTTCATCTAATACAAATTATCCCCCACAATATATTGGATCAAGTGCAAAAATTAAAAACTCATTAATTAATGAAGGTAGCCGTGTTTATGGTGAAGTCGACCATTCTGTTATTTTTTATGGTGTTCATGTAGGCAAAGGTAGCATCATAAAGGACTCGGTCATTATGCCAAATGTACAGATTGGAGAAAATGTCATGATTTACAATGCGATTATTGGAGAAGGTACGATTATTAAAGATGGTTGTCGAATTAGAAGTGAAAATGGGAAAATTACTTTGATTGAAGAAAAAACACAAATTTTTGGCTCGCCTCAAGTAGAAGATATTCATGCAGTTAATATAAATTCATAATTGGGAAAGGAGAAATATTCAGAATGGAAGAAGTAATGGGAGTCATTAATCTAAGTAATGATAGAGATCAATTAAATGAGCTAACTTTTCATCGTTCGAGCGCATCTGTCCCTTTTGGTGGAAGATATCGACTGATTGATTTTACATTATCAAATATGGTGAATTCTGGAATACGGGACGTTTCTGTCTTTATATCCAATAAATACCGTTCATTAATGGATCATTTAGGAACAGGAGCAGAATGGGATCTGGATCGTAAACGAGGAGGATTATTTATCTTACCTCCATCTTTTGAACATACTTCGAGTCCTTTTAAAGGGGATTTGCAACATTTTCAAGATCATATTGATTTCTTTTATCGCGGCCAGCAAAAGTACGTAATATTGACAGGCGGGAACCTAGTGGCAAATATGGATTTTCGTCCGGCTTTTGAATATCATCAAGTGTCAGGAGCAGATATTACTGTGATCTATAAGAAGCTAGATCCAGATCTTGATGACGACCAATCTTATAGAAAAATGGAAATAGATGAACATAGACGAATCATTACGATAGAAAATGAATCAAATCGACTTAAATCGAACAAAAGTTCTTTAGAGATATATATCATCGAAAAACAGCTTTTGCTAGATATGATTCATACAAATACAGAAAATGGAAAATATGATTTTCTACAGCATTGTATTATTGATAATCTCCATCAATTAAAAATATTTGGTTTTGAACATAAAGGGTATGCGGTAAAAATCGATTCGATCGAAAGCTACTACCGACATAATCTAAAATTATTGTCAGAAAGCCATTGGCATAATTTGTTTTCAGAGCCAGGTCCTATTTATACAAAAACAAAAGATGAACCACCTGCAAAATATCTAGATGGTGCAGAAGTATCTAATTCAATTGTGGCAAATGGTTGTTTAATTGAGGGAAAAGTTGAAAACAGTATTCTCTTTCGAGGTGTAAAGGTACACAAAGGAGCAATCATTAAAAATAGTATCATCATGCAAAAGTCCGAAATTGGGGAAAACACGATAATTGAGAATGTAATCTTAGACAAGGAAGTTTTTATCTCACCTGAGAGAAAGTTAATAGGGACAAAAGATAAACCACTGGTACTTGGGAAAAAGAGTATGATTTAGATATGTTGTATTCGTTAAAGGAAAGGATCGGTTGGTAGGTATGAATGTACTTTTTGTTGCTTCTGAAGGTGTACCTTTTATCAAAACAGGCGGCTTAGCAGATGTGATCGGATCTTTACCAAAAGAATTAAAAAAACAAAGGATAGAGGTCCGTGTTTTTTTACCCAACTATAAACAAATTCCTCAAGATTATAAAGAGAAAATGGTATTAAAAAAAACATTACAGGTTCCCTTGGGTTGGAGAAATCAATATTGTGGAATTTTAGAGTATATCTATCAGGATGTTACTTATTATTTTATTGATAATCAGTATTACTTTTATCGTGACAGAATTTATGGGTATAATGGTTCCTTTGATGAAGCGGAACGTTTTGTTTTTTTTAGTCGAGCAGTTTTAGAAGCACTTCCATACATAGATTTTCAACCACAAATTATCCATTTGCATGAATGGCAAACTGCTTTAACTAGCGTTTTTCTTAAGGCATATTATCAACATCATGATTTCTATAAAAATATACGTACAGTATTTACCATTCATAATTTGAAATATCAAGGGATTTTTCCCAGGTCCATATTAGGGGATCTATTTGACTTACAAGAAGAGTTTTTCACAATGGATGGGATTGAGTTTTACGGACAGGTTAATTTTTTAAAAGGAGGATTAGCTTTTTCTGATAAGATTACAACGGTAAGTCGAACCTACGCTAAGGAGATTCAATATCCTTATTTTGGTGAAGCTTTAGATGGAATTCTTCGAAAGAGAAATAATGATTTGTATGGGATATTAAATGGGATCGATGAGGAAGTGTATAACCCTGCTACAGATCCCCATCTTTTTGTTCAATATGATGATCATTCTATTGAGCTAAAAACGAAAAACAAAATACGTTTACAAGAAGAGTTATCATTACCCATCCGTCCAGATATTCCAATGATCGCAATCGTATCAAGGCTTGTAGCACAAAAAGGGTTGGATTTAATCGTTCATGTTTTAGATGAACTCTTATCAGAAGATATTCAACTTGTCATTCTAGGTACAGGTGAACGTCATTACGAAGAGATTTTTTTAGATGCGATGATTCGTTATCCTCATAAATTATCCGTACATACATTCTTTGATGAAGGTTTAGCCAGACAAATTTATGCGGCGTCTGATTTATTCTTAATGCCTTCATTATTTGAACCTTGTGGGTTAAGTCAATTAATTGCTCTTCGTTACCACTCTATTCCAATTGTTCGGGAAACAGGGGGTTTAAAGGATACCGTTCAATCTTATAATGAATTTACAAAAGAAGGAAACGGGTTTAGTTTTACAAATTATAATGCTCATGACATGCTCTACACTGTTCGAAGGGCGATTCACCTTTACTATGATAAGGAAAATTGGACTTATATTCATAATAATATTGCAAAGCTAGATAACAGTTGGAAAGCATCAGCGAAACAATATATCGATCTCTATCATCACTTGCTTCAGGGATAAGGAGGATGGCGATGTTTCTTGATAAGAAGAGGTTTAAAAACGCTTTTTTAGAGCGTTTAGAGAATATGTACGGAAAGAATATCAATGAATCGACAACTATTGAACAATTCATGGTTTTAGGAAGTATGGTCAAAGAACATATCAGTAAGAATTGGATTTTGACTAAAAAGAATTACCGTGAAAGAGGTGAAAAACAAGTCTATTATCTATCGATTGAATTTTTGCTTGGCCGCATGTTGGGGACAAATTTGCTAAATTTGGGAATTCGTGAAATTGTTGAAGAAGGATTAAGGGATTTAGACATTTCTCTCGAAAAAATTGAGCAACAAGAGCCCGATCCTGGCTTAGGGAATGGTGGATTAGGTAGATTAGCTGCATGCTTTCTTGATTCGTTGGCTTCTTTACATTTACCTGGTCACGGATGTGGAATTCGTTATAAATATGGGCTTTTTGAACAAAAAATTGTGGATGGATACCAGATCGAACTACCTGATTACTGGTTAAGAGAAGGGAACGTTTGGGAAGTCAGGCGATCAGATAAAGCAGTAGAAGTTCGCTTTGGTGGAAATGTATGGGTCGAAAAAGTAGGGGAGCGTTTAGTATTTCACCATGAAAACTATGAATCGGTTCTTGCCGTCCCTTACGACATTCCAGTACCAGGTTATAAGAATAAAACAGTAAATACTTTACGATTATGGAGTGCCGAATCAGCGATAAAAGATTTTGATTTTCAATGTTTAAATAACCGAGACTATCAAAAGATTATAGATTATAAGCGCTCTACAGAATCGATTTCAGAGTTTCTTTATCCAGATGATAGTAAGGAAGAAGGCAAGATTCTTCGTTTAAAACAACAATATTTTCTTGTATCAGCAGGTCTTCAAAGTATTATTCGTAGTTATAAAAAAAGGCATCAAGACATTCATGATCTTCCAAATAAAGTAGCTATTCATATCAATGATACCCATCCCGTATTAGCGATTCCCGAACTAATGAGAATTCTAATGGATGAAGAAGGTTTAGAATGGGATCAAGCATGGTCGATCACAACGAGAACCATTTCCTATACGAATCACACAACGCTCCAAGAAGCCCTTGAGCGATGGCCAATCGATATGATGAAAACCTTATTACCAAGAATCTATATGATCATCGAAGAGATTAATGAACGATTTTGTCGAGAATTATGGAATAAATACCCTGGTGAATGGGATCTTATCCATCAAATGGCAATCATCGCAGATGGGCAAGTGAAAATGGCACATCTCGCAATTGTTGGGAGCTATCAGGTAAATGGGGTATCAAAAATTCATACAGAAATCTTAAAGAAACAAGTAATGAAGAACTTTTATGCATGTTTCCCTTATAAGTTTCACAATAAAACAAACGGAATTACGCATCGAAGATGGTTACTAAAGGCAAATCCATTATTAGCGAAAATCATCTCCGATACGATTAGCCCGAATTGGATTGAACATCCATCCGATTTGAATTATCTACAAAATTACGCAAAAGACCCATCCTTTCAAGAGCAAATCTTCCTAGTTAAAAAGAAAAATAAAATCTCACTATCCAATTACATTCAGGAAAAATATAATATTTCCGTTGATCCTAATTCAATTTTTGATGTGCAAGTGAAACGACTTCATGCATACAAACGACAACTATTAAATGTATTTTATATTATGGACCTCTATAATCGTTTAAAAGAGAATCCTGATCTTGATATTATTCCTCGGACATTTATTTTTGGGGCTAAGGCTGCGCCAGGATACTTTTTGGCAAAAAGAATTATTAAGTTAATCAATACCGTTGCCACAGTTATAAACAATGATCCAACGATTCATGGGAAAATCAAAGTAATTTTTATAGAGAATTACGGTGTTACACTGGCAGAAAAAATTATTCCAGCTGCTGACATTGGACAACAAATTTCAACAGCAAGTAAAGAGGCTTCAGGAACGGGCAATATGAAATTTATGATGAATGGAGCATTAACACTTGGAACATTAGATGGAGCAAATATCGAAATAAAAGATGAAGTAGGGGATAATAATATCTTTATTTTCGGTTTAACCCCACAAGAAGTGTTACATTATTATCAACAAGGTGGATATCGAGCAAGGGATTTTTATCAAAGCGATCCTCGTTTGCGAAAAATCTTAGATCAACTCATGAACGGTTTCTTTTTAAAAGAAGTTGTTGAATTTAAATTCATCTACTATTCCTTACTACAAGAAAATGATGAATTTTTTGTTCTCAAAGATTTTGCAGCTTATGCTGATACACAGCAACGAATCGACCAATCTTACCGAGATCATAAGGCTTGGACAGAAAAAAGTATTATCAATATTGCTCATTCTGGAATTTTTTCTAGTGATCGAACGATTTACGAATACGCTTCTGGAACCTGGGAGATTCGTCCCATTTTTATTCCGTAAATTAGGGGGATGAAGGAGGAGACATGGCCAGAAATTGGATCTACCATAATTCCCATGATTTGTTTTATCGTAATCCCTTTGGAGCAGTACCTTGTAACCAACAAGTAGAGTTAAAGATAAAACTACAATTAATCAGTAAGATCGATACAGTAACGCTTCGCATTTGGAAAGAAGGTGAAGATAAAAATGATTTTATAATGACCCCTTTACAAGGAGAAGAAGGTGTCTATTTTGTTCAAATTACCACACCTCCCACAACTGGATTGCTTTGGTATTATTTCATGGTGGTAACGAATGGTCGAGGCTATTATTATGGAAACAATGTGGCAAAACAAGGCGGAATCGGTGAAATATCTGAACAGCTTCCAAGACCCTATCAAATTACCGTTTATCAAAATAAGGTATTGCCACCTACTTGGTTTTATGATGCTGTTATCTATCAAATTTTTGTCGATCGTTTCTATAATGGAAATGAAGATGGCAAAGTGTTAAACCCAAAGAAGAATAGTTTAATCCATGCCCATTGGGAAAACGATCCAATTTATATTAAAGATGAGAAAACGGGACGAATCGCTCGTTGGGACTTCTTTGGCGGCAATCTAATTGGTGTAAAGAAAAAATTACCTTATTTAAAGGATCTAGGTATACGCATTATTTATTTTAACCCTATCTTTGAAGCTCAAAGTAATCATAAATATGATACAGGAGATTATCATAAGATTGATCCGATGTTTGGCGATGAAGAAATTTTTCTCGATTTAGTGAACGAAGCAAAAAAATTAGGAATTTCTATCATACTTGACGGTGTTTTTAGTCATACCGGTAGTGATAGTATCTATTTCAATAAAGAGGGAAATTATCCATCTATTGGTGCATACCAATCTAAAAACTCCCCTTATTTCTCTTGGTATCGTTTTAATGAGTTTCCAGATTGGTATGATTGTTGGTGGGGGATTGACTTATTACCCAATGTGAACGAATTGGATACTTCTTACCAGAACTTTGTGATCTATGGTCAGAATAGCGTGTTAAAACATTGGCTAAGTACTGGAATTAAGGGCTGGAGACTTGATGTGGCTGATGAACTTCCCGATACGTTTATCAAAAGGTTCAAGGAGGTTTTAAAAGAGCAGGATTCAGAAGCCGTCTTAATCGGGGAAGTGTGGGAAGATGCCTCGAACAAAATTAGTTATGGCCAAAGACGTGAATATTTCTATGGTGAAGAATTAGATTCCGTGACGAATTATCCATTCCGAAAGATCGTCATTGACTTTCTATTAGGTCATAAGGATGCTTTTGCCGTTCATTCTACATTAATGAGTCTCTATGAGAATTACCCTATCCATTATTTTTATAGTTTAATGAATTTGTTAGGAAGTCATGATGTTCCTCGAATTCTTACCGTTTTACAAGAGGAATTGCCGCAACATTTGAATTTGGAGCAGAAAAGAAATATGTCAATTGCAAGATTAAAAATAGCAACGCTTTGGCAAATGACCTTTCCAGGTGTTCCATCGATTTATTATGGAGATGAAGTAGGACTACAAGGTGGAAACGATCCTTTTAATCGAAGGGGCTATCCATGGGGTCGGGAAAATCATGATCTATTAGAATGGTTTCAAAAAATGATCGCCATACGCAATGACTATGATGTACTGCGAACAGGTGAATGGATCTCCCTTTTTTTTGATTCAGATGTTTATGGATTTGTAAGACAGATTAAGGATGGTCTAGATGCTTTAGGCCAAAGAAGAAAAGCAAATACTGCAATCGTATTGTTCAATCGCAATCTTTTTGAGGAAAGACGTATTGTATCGGATATTTCAAAGTGGGTACCAAATGGTCGCCTGAAAAATCTACTAAATCTACATGAGGAGATTGTAATTGAAGACGGCGTATTCATACTCACATTAAAACCATTAGAAGGAAAATTGCTGATAAGAGATCAGTAGGGTACTAATTTCGGGCGTACAAAGAAAAAGAGCCAGCTTTATTAGTGGCTCTGATGATATATCCTATCTATCCTTTTTAAAACGAAACTTCTATTTGACATACTCCCGGTTACGGATAAACAATCTCCAATGCCAGATAAACGCTGGTAACATAAGAAATGTTCCAACGATATAAGAAACAACTAATGCTCGGTACATTGCGCTATTTGTAATACTTTCCTGAATCGTAGTGGGATAGACTAAGTAGGGTAAGTGTGCTTTTCCATAGGCATAACTGGCGAAGAATAATTGAACGATTACAGATATCAAGGCAATTCTTGGTCCTCGACTCTCTTCATTCGTATCATTTTGCGTTCTCCATAAAGACCAATACCCTACGAAAAATGATAAAACTGAAAGGATAATCCATAATAAATAGTTCCGAAGGTTCACATATAACCAATTGGCTTCATTTTTTATGGCTAAAATGATTAAAAAGCCTAGCAATATCGTAAATGGCCCAATCCACATACTGTGTTTACGATAAATATCTAAAGCAGATCGGTCTCCAGTAATACTAGCGTAATCGGCTAATAGCAATGCTGAAAGATACAAGGTCATACTAATTGCCATTCCAATAAAAGCATAAACGGTTGGACTCGTAAATACTTTACTTAGCGGAAGTTGTAGTACTCCATTAACATCTTGAATAAATCCCCCATGAGTAATTGGTAATACAACGACAAGCAGTGCTGGAACCAAAATACCTGTAACTCCAGAAACTCGATTCAGGATGGTTTTATATTCTTTTGCAGAATAGGCAAAAACCATAAAAGCCGTTCTAATGCTTAGTAAAACTAAAATCAAATTCGCAGGTACCATCAATGCAGTTCCTAAGGTAAAAGTAGCATTTGGGAAAAAACTAACTAAAGCCACAACAAACATAACTAATAAAACATTGGTAATTTCCCAAGCAGGTGATAGATACTTATTTGCTATATCTCCTGCTTTCGTATCTTTTCGGTTAGAGTAAACCATTGACCAAAAACCGGTACCAAAATCAAGTGATCCTGCGATTGAATAGATAAAGATAAATAACCATAGTAAAGCGATACTAAATTGTGTCTCACTCATCTCATTCACCAACCTTCATGTTTAGTTTATCTTTTCTAGATCTTTGCTTAATGGATGACGTTTAAAATAGTACCGTAGAACCAGTAATGTAATAACTCCTAGTAATACGTATAATCCAACAAAAATCAAAAAGAACAATCCCATATTACCATTCGTCGTTACTGCTTCTGATGTTCGTAAAACCCGATAGATTGTCCAAGGCTGACGGCCAATTTCTGAAAAAGACCATCCTAATTCGATCCCAGCAATCGATAACGGCCCAGAAAGAACAAATCCCCACAGTAACCATTTTGGAAAACGGCGATCTTTATTGATACGTTTAAACCAAAAACCTAAAACAGCAAGTAAAATCAGAAGAGTTCCAACACCAACCATTGAATCAAATAAGATATGTGTAACTAATGGCGGCCATTCATCTCTAGGAAACTCATTAAGTCCTCTTACGATTCCGCTTGGTTTACCTGTTGCCAAGATGCTTAACAAACTAGGAACTTGTAATGCCCATTTGACTTGTTGAGTATTCGGATCGACTATCCCCCCTACTGCGAGAGGTGCGTTGGCTGTTGTCTCAAACAATCCCTCTGCAGCTGCCAGTTTTTCAGGTTGAAATATATGCAGTTTCATCGCTGAATCATGTCCATTTAAAGCGGTAGCTACTCCTGAAAGCCCACCTACAGCTAAAGCGATCATTAATGCTTTTTGGTGGAATTTGTATTCTCGCTCGTTTACACCTTTTCTTAGCATCTTATAGGCCGCAACTGTTACGATCATAAAGGAACCAACCATAAAAGCTGATGTTACTACATGGGATGCTGTAGTTAAAAATATAGGATTAAAAAAAGCTTTCCATGGGTTCACATTTAAAAACTCACCATTTACATAATCAAAACCTGACGGTGTTTCTTGCCAAGCATGAACATTTGTTATTAGAATAGCTGAGAGTATAGCCCCAATAGTGACTAAAGTTAAGCTTAAAATTCGTAATGGATTAGAAATACGATCTGCAGCATATACGTAAATGGTCATAAAGATCGATTCTAAAAAGAAAGCATAAATTTCAATTTGGAATGGTAAAGAGATTACTTTTCCCACTGCTTCCATAAATGAAGGCCACAATACCGAAAGCTGTACACTTGCGATTGTACCGGTAGGAATTCCTACACCAAGTAAAATTGTGAATGTTTTTGTCCATCGTTTCGTCATAATGGCATAATCGCGATCTTTTGTTTTTTGAAAAGTGATTTCTGCGATAAGCATCATTAGTGGAATACCTACGCCTAAGACTGCAAAAATAATATGAACTGCCATCGTAAGTCCAAATAAAAAACGTGCATTTAATAAATGGTTCATTAAATCAGTCCTTTCAACTAACTTCTTCTTACCATCATGGGAAAAATATTTCAAATTTATACTTAATGAACTTTTTGATAAATATATTTTGGTAATTTTTTAAATAGGTTTGTTTTTAGTTGACTCTGATTAGAAATTATTGTATAGTTAATATAAGCCATTTAACTGAGTTATATAGTTTTGGAAATAAGAAGGTCGTACCCCATTGTTGTGAGGACGAGTTTTATTTTCCTAACGACAACTCTGGGGTATTTTTTTATTACATAGCTGCATAATGAGGTCAAATGGTTAATTTACTACATGCACAAATGTGCACAGTTTTTTAGGAGGCTTATCAAATGCAAGGTAAAGTAAAATGGTTTAATGCAGAAAAAGGTTTTGGATTCATCGAAGTTGAAGGTGGAAACGACGTATTCGTACATTATTCAGCTATCCAAGGCGAAGGTTTTAAGACATTGGAAGAAGGCCAAGAAGTTAGCTTCGATATCGTTGAAGGTAACCGCGGACCTCAAGCTGCTAATGTTGTAAAACTATAATATATATAGCAATATATATTGAAGAAAGAGCCAACATCATGGCTCTTTCTTTTTTCAATCACATCATCTTTTGTCTTCCTTAGCTTTACATCTCGTCCATTTGCTTTTTTTCAGGTAGGAGTTTTATGATGTTTATGGAAGATCGCAAATCTATAAGAATGGAGTGTTCATATGGAGGTAAAGTTTTTAGAATCATTTGATGGGCTAATTGAAAAATATACAGAATTACTACTTGGCGAAAGTAATGAGGAATTAAAAGAAAAAGTAAAAGTTTGGGCCTTATATAATCATATTTCTAAAACAATGCCAGCATTAACGAATCACTGGGGAGGATCGTTCCCAGAAGAGAGAGAAGTTATTAAAGGTCTTTATGCTGAAATCAAAAAATTAAATGAAGAATACAGAAGCCAAGTAAAAAATAATCAGAATAAGTAACCACGATTTGATGACAGAGTTGTTCGAGTCAAAATAAAAAGGGGGCTAAATTCAGAGCTTCTTGGACAAAACTAGGGCTGGAATTAGCTAATCTTAAGGTTTTAGTAAACTTCACAATATATCGTATTTTTATAAAGAAGTTTTTATGAAATCTAAGACGATCAAGTAATACAGTAGATCAATAGGTTGACAATGTATTGCGTAGATTTAAAGGGAAAGACTAGATTCGAGATTTATGTTAAAAAGTAGGGGAAGGATAAATAAGTTAGGAGGATTTTTTTCTGTAATTGTGGAACAACATAGTAAAAAAGTTTTCTATTCTTTTATTGGGGGATAATCATGAAAACGATACGTGATCCTGTCCATAATATTATTCAATTTGATAAGAATGAAGAACGATTATTATTAGATCTAATTGATACTCTAGATTTTCAACGATTAAGACATATCCGGCAATTGGGATTAACGTCTTTTACCTTTCCAGGAGCAGAACATACTCGTTTCACCCATTCCTTAGGTGTTACACATGTCATGAAACGCTTACTGGATAAGCTAACAAGTTTAAAAGGGGATAATATTCAGCCATTCATTCATGAGTTGAAGGAGCATCGATTACTAGCCCTTACTGCTGCATTATTACATGATATCGGCCACGGTCCATTCTCACATGTACTTGAAAAAACAACAAAAATCAGGCATGAAAAATGGACAATTGCCATTATCCTTGGTGATACAGAAATCCATCAGGTTCTTGAAAATTATCGACAAGGCTTTGCGCAAGATGTTGCTGATGTGATTCAACGTACTCATTCATCAAGAGCACTAGTAAAGTTGTTGTCTAGTCAATTAGATGCAGATCGAATCGACTATTTATTAAGAGATTCAAAAATGACAGGTGCAGGATACGGATATTTTGATCTTGAATGGTTAATTCATGTTTTGCGGATCGGAGAAGTTAATGGTGAGATTGAAGTAGGTTTAGATAAAGACAAAGGTCTTAGTATTGCTGAAGATTTTGTAATGGCTCGATATTATATGTACGTCAATGTTTATTATCATAAAACGAGTAGAAGTGCAGAATTATTAATCGATCGAATTTTTGAACGAGCGATTGAGTTAAATAAAGAAGGTAAATTAGAATTACCAAACGACCTATATGAGATACTGATTAATGGACTTAACCCAAAAACAATTAAAAATTATCTTGGACTTACCGACAATACTATTTGGTTCTATATTTATCAATGGAAAGATCATCAGGACCCGATTTTAAGTGATCTATGTTCTAGATTCGTTCATCGAAAACTATATAAAACAGTCCCCATCGATCAAATGAATGAAATGGCTCTATTCGAAAAAGTTTTAGCTTTATCCAAAGAAAAAGGGATTCCCCATCAGTATATATATCTAAAAGATGAGGCCATTATCAGCTCTTATGAGGATGATTATATCCTTCGAAATGAAAGTTCAAGCAATAAAAAGGTAGCAACAGAGCAAATTATTCTCTTTGATAAAAAAGGAAACTATGAAGAGTTATCAAATATTTCTGATACAATACGACAAATTCGTAATAAAAAAATATTTATACCTCGGATTTTCATGCCAGAAGAATATATCAAAATGATTCTAAAAAAATAAAAATCGAAAAGTCATTCTACGTAAGTAAAATTGAATCCATTTTTAAATAGACCTTTCTAACTAGATTTGGAAAGGTTTTATTATTTTTTTAAAAAACAAGATGTGTTGTGATAATGGTTTGTGATAAAATAAATTTTAAAATTTGCAAAATATTCGGGAGGATCGGAAGAATGAGTCAGGTACAAATTAAAGATATTATCATTGCAAATCAAGCCTTAAAAGATGTCGTTTCCAAGACACCTCTTCAACGAAATGAAATCTTATCCAATCGATACCAATGTAATTTGTTTATAAAACGAGAAGATTTGCAAGTGGTAAGGTCTTTTAAAATACGTGGGGCTTACAATTTCATTCAAAGTCTGACAGACGAAGAAAGGGCAAGAGGGGTTGTCTGTGCCAGTGCAGGAAATCACGCTCAGGGAGTTGCTTATTCTTGTCACTTACTGAAGATACAAGGTAAAATTTTCATGCCAACTACCACACCAAGACAGAAGGTTTCACAAGTCATGCGATATGGTGGTTCTTACGTAGAAGTGATTCTTACTGGAGATACTTTTGATGATTCTTATTATGCAGCAAAAAGTTACTGTGAGAAGGAGAATATGGTTTTTATTCATCCTTTTGATGATCCAAGAACGATTGCAGGGCAAGGAACCATTGGTATCGAGATTATGAATGATATGGACGATTCTCTTGATTATCTGTTTGTTGGTGTAGGTGGTGGAGGATTAGCAGCTGGGATTGGGTCATATATAAAGAGTATAAGCCCATCTACCAAAATCATTGGTGTAGAACCAGCGGGAGCTCCTGGAATGAAACGATCTTTTGAACAAAATCATGTCGTTACCTTAGAGTTTATTGACAAATTTGTAGATGGTGCAGCAGTGAAGCAGGTGGGGGAACTCACATTTAAAATTTGTAAAGAAACATTGGATGATATTGTCTTAGTTCCAGAGGGAAAAGTTTGTACTACAATTCTAGAATTGTACAATGAGAGTGCAATTGTTGTTGAACCTGCTGGAGCACTCTCGATTGCTGCCTTAGATTTTTATCGAGATAAAATTAAGGGCAAAAATGTCGTGTGTATTATAAGTGGTGGCAATAATGATATCGATCGGATGCAAGAAATTAAAGAACGATCCCTGATTTATGAAGGGCTTAAGCATTATTTCATAATTAATTTTCCACAAAGAGCTGGTGCACTTCGAGAATTTATTGATGAAGTTTTAGGTGTAAATGATGACATTACACGGTTTGAATATACCAAAAAAAATAACAAAGATAATGGCCCTGCTTTAGTAGGAATTGAGTTAAAAAATAAAGAAGATTACCATGCTCTAATTGAACGAATGAATAATAAAGGTGTTTCTTATATTGAAATTAATAAGGATGAAAAATTATTTAACTTGTTAATTTGATTGTGTAACCTACATCTAATCAAAAAAGATAACACATTTGATACATAAAATCTTTACAAGATTATGGTATGATAAAATAAGAGAATCGAACTTATAAAAAATGAACCTTTCTATCATCAGAATAGATTGGTTTTTTCTTTTATTCGATCACTAACCGGAAAAGGAGTAGAGTGATGCCAACGAATGAGCTCTTTTTTGATAAGAAAATAAAATGCCTCTATTGTGATCATGAATTTACTACTCCTCGTATTCGTCAAAGGCAGATACGAATGATAAAACAGGATGCAGATTTTTGTCCATATTTTAAAGGGGAGAATCCTCTGTTTTATGAAGTAAATGTCTGTCCTCATTGCGGTTTTGCCTTTACTGATCGCTTTTCAGCCATTCTAGATAAAAAGCGGAAGAACCTTAAAGAACAGTATATTGATAAGATTAAAATTCCAAAAGCATGTGAAGAACGAACCATTGAATGTGCAATACGATTTTATAAACTGGCTCTATTTGCAGCTACGTTATTAGATCAAAGTCTGTTAATTCAAGCTAATCTTTGTATGAGAATTGCATGGTTGAACCGTTATCATAATAACGAACAAGAAGAGAAACGTTTCTTACGAAATGCGTTGGATATTTATCTTGAAGTATATCAACGAGAGAATTTGGATCGAATTGAGATGGATAAGTACTTATTGATTTACATGATTGGGGAGTTATATGGTCGCTTAGGAGAATATGAAAAGATGAGAAGGTGGTTTAGTATATTACTTTCTGATCAAATGACGACTCCTAAAGTTTTGGAAATAACACGAGAACGTTGGAGAGAATATAAAATGCAGCATGATTTAGAAGGAGATATTGAGAATCGGTAGATCGAGAAACTAAAGGAGATAAAAAATGTTCACATATGAGCAAAGAGTAAGGTTAGAATTAGAAGAATGGAAAAGAAAAATGACGAAAAAACCTAGTATTGTCAATCAATTAACAAAGGGAATCCAAGGTAAAATTAATCAATGGATGCCAGAACAAGTGCAGTCTTTTATTACGAAAAGCATCAAACATATGGTTCAAGGGGTTTTAATTGGTTCTGAATATATCACAAAAGAACCATTACTTCTTGACGTATCGCTAGAAGGGAGGGAAAGACGGGTCATTGAACGTTTAGATTTTTATAAAAAACTTGCAGCCGCTGAAGGCGCAGGCACTGGGGCAGGAGGCATCTTACTAGGTTTAGCTGATTTCCCTTTGTTGTTAGGAATCAAAATGAAATTTTTGTTTGACACGGCGGTTATCTATGGATTTGATATTAGCAAATACACGGAAAGGCTATATATCCTTTATCTTTTCCAACTAGCATTTTCAAATGATCAGCGAAGACGCGAGATCTACTACCTAATTAGGACTTGGGAAGAGACTATACAATTATTGCCTCGCCATTACGATGAGATGGATTGGAAGACGTTTCAACAAGAATATCGGGATTATTTAGATATTGCTAAGTTATTGCAATTGGTTCCTGGAATCGGTGCCGTCATTGGTGCATATGTGAATTATCAATTATTAGATACACTTGGAGAGACGGCAATGAATGGTTATCGGTTACGGATTTTGAATTAGGGATTGTAAAAAGAAATTCTTTATGTTTCATCTGCAGGTAATTGATCATAGAACTCTTACTTCTCTTCCTTGTAACACAACCCCTTTACAATCCATAAGACCAATTTACACCAAGGCAAATTACAAACCAAACGTTTTTCATTTCTTTTCATGAATTTTACCTTACAACTCGATCCATTGTAACATAACCACAGAAATAATTCTTTATTTTTTCTTAAAGAGTTGATTGAGTGAGAGTTTTTTATTGCAGAATTAGGACATATCTTGTACAATTGATTCAAAAATAGAAAATATGAAAGTCCTTCGGGGTTGGGTGTAATTCCCTACCGGCGGTGATCAATTATTTGTAGTCCGCGACCCAATGATCAACTGGTCATTGGTTGATTCGGTGAGATTCCGAAACCGACAGTTACAGTCTGGATGGGAGAAGGAAGTGGAACAATTGTCAATTGGTAGTTAATGGAATCTTTAGAGTTTTCATTTAATGAAGAACGTATAGCGAATTTTGGAACTTAACTGATTGTTTGTTTACCACTGTACATCAAACCCTGAAGCAACAGCTTTAGGGTTTTTTAATTTTTCGGAAGAGAAAGGAGGTTATCATCTTTATGAATGATCAGTATTATATGCAATTAGCGATAGATATGGCCCAAAGGACAAAAGGCCAGACTTCACCGAATCCAATAGTTGGAGCGGTTGTTGTGAATAACGGAAGAATTGTTGGATTGGGAACACATCTAAAAGCTGGGGAACCTCATGCTGAAATCCACGCCCTCAATATGGCGGGAGAAATGGCGAAAGGAAGCACTCTTTACGTAACCCTTGAACCATGTAGCCACTATGGTAAGACTCCACCTTGTGCTGAACGAATCATTAAAGAAAAAGTAAAAAGAGTAGTTATTTCCAATGTTGATCCCAATCCTCTTGTAGCGGGTAAAGGAATTGAACTCATGAAAAATGCTGGAATCGAGGTCGTTGTTGGGGTTTTAGAGAAAGAAGCAAAAAGATTAAACGAAACTTTTTATAAGTATATAACGAGTCAAAGACCATTTGTAACTGTAAAAACAGCAATGACTCTAGATGGCAAAATTGCAACCTTTACGGGAAACAGCCAATGGATTACTGGAGAAAAAGCTAGAAGATATGTACATCAGTTACGTCATGAACATGACGCAATTATGGTTGGAATTGGAACCGTGTTAAAAGACAATCCCTCTCTAACAGTAAGAATGGAACAACTAGGTATCCAACCAATTCGAGTCGTTATTGATACAACATTAAAAATTCCAATGGATTCAAAGCTGATTCTCGATCAACAAGCACCAACTTGGATTTTTACAACAGAACAAGCGTCGGAAGAAAAAGTAGAAAAATTAAAGGATATGGGAATTAAAGTCGTTCAAACAAAAGGCGATAAAGATGTTCCATTAAAAGAGGTGCTCCATTATTTAGGAAGAAATCAGATCACTTCTGTGCTAGTAGAAGGTGGTTCATCACTGGTCGGTCGCTTATTTGATGAACGATTAATTGATAAATATATTGCTTTTATCGCACCAAAATTAATTGGTGGTAGCAGTTCGCTAACAAGTATAGGTGGTAAAGGGATCGAAAATATGTCTGATGCGGTGCAATTAATTGATATTACAATTGAAAGATACGAAAATGACATATGTATTACAGGATACCCTTCTTATCAAGGGATGGAGGAAAAATAGTATGTTTACAGGATTGGTTGAAGAAGTAGGGATAATTAAAGCAATGAAACGTTCCGGAGATTCAATGGTTCTTACAATTGAAGCGAGGCAAATCCTTGAAGATGTATCAGTCGGTGATAGTATTGCCGTAAATGGAATTTGCTTAACTGTGACTAGTTATCAAGCTACTTCATTCACTGTGGATGTAATGCCAGAAACGATCTATAAAACCAACCTACGAGAATTAAAGGTTCATAGTTTCGTGAATTTAGAAAGAGCCATGACACCAAGTCGCCGATTTGGGGGTCACTTTGTAGCAGGACATGTAGATGGCATCGCTACTCTTATCGAGAAAAAAACAATCGATAATGCGGTCTACTTTACATTTGAAACGGAATCGTCGTTGTTGAAATATATGATTCCCAAGGGATCGATTGCAATAGATGGGATCAGTTTAACATTGGTCGATGTGTCAAGTCGCTCGTTTACCGTCTCCATTATTCCTCATACATTCCAACAAACGAATTTATCAACGAAACAAATTGGTCAATCGGTAAATATTGAAGTAGATATGATTGGTAAATTTGTTGAAAAATATGTCATGAATTTCTTGAATTATCGCGACCAAGTAAAACAAAAAATAACCGAATCATTTCTAAAAGAAAATGGGTTCCTATAAGGAACTTACCAATCAGGGGAGGAGATAGAAGTGTTTCACTCAATTGAAGAAGCCATTGAAGACTTGAAACAAGGCAAAATCATCATTGTGGTTGATGACGAAGATCGTGAAAATGAAGGTGATTTTCTTGTACTTGCGGAAAAAGCTACTCCCGAGACCATTAATTTTATGATTAAAGAAGGCCGAGGATTGGTTTGTGTGCCAATTACCGAAGAAAGAGCTCATCAATTAGATCTACCACAGATGGTACAACAAAATACTGATAACCACGGGACGGCTTTTACCGTATCTATTGACTTTAAAGATACGACAACAGGTATCTCTGCCTTTGAGCGAGCTAGAACAGTTCAAGCTTTGATCGACCAAAATGTAATATCAACGGACTTCCGTCGACCAGGCCATATCTTTCCACTTGTTGCCAAAGAAGGTGGAGTACTAAGACGAGCAGGTCATACCGAAGCAGCAGTTGATTTAGCGATTTTGGCAGGAGCATATCCAGCAGGTGTCATTTGTGAAGTGATTAAAGAGGATGGAACGATGGCACGAGTACCAGAATTACTCGAGATTGCAAAAAAATTCAACCTAAAAATAATCACGATTGCCGATCTTATTCATTATCGGAATCAAAGAGAAAAACTTGTTCATAAAGAGGTAGAAGTAAACCTGCCCACAGAGTATGGCGATTTTCGGATTGTTGCTTATACAAATGATTTAGATAATAAGGAACACCTCGCACTCGTAAAAGGGGAAATTCGTGGTGATCAACCAGTTTTGGTTCGTGTTCATTCTGAATGTTTAACTGGGGACGTTTTTGGATCGTATCGTTGTGATTGTGGCCCCCAACTTCACGCCGCACTTCGGCAAATCGAAGAAGAAGGAAAAGGGGTTCTATTATATATGCGACAAGAGGGACGAGGGATTGGCTTAATTAACAAATTGCGAGCCTATCAGCTACAGGATCAGGGTTATGATACCGTAGAAGCCAATCACAAATTAGGATTTCCGGCAGATTTGCGAGATTACGGGATAGGTGCACAAATCTTAAAAGATTTAGGCATACGAAAGATTCGCTTATTAACCAATAACCCCAGAAAAATAAAGGGACTTGAAGGATATGGTCTAGAAGTTGTAGAGAGAGCTCCGCTAATTATTGAACCGAACAGAAACAATCTTCATTATCTAAAAACAAAGAAAAGCAAACTTGGACACTTATTAAATATTTAAAAAAGAAAGGGTAGATGAAAATGGCAAAGATTTATGAAGGACATTTAGTTGGAAAAGGGTTACGTATTGGGATTGTGGTTTCTCGTTTTAACGAATTTATTACGAGTAAATTATTAAGTGGTGCAAAAGATTCATTGATTCGTCATGGGGTTGACGAAGATCATATCGAAGTCATGTGGGTTCCAGGGGCTTTTGAGATTCCTCTTGCGTCAAAAAAAATGGCCAATTCCAAACGATATAATTCCGTGATAGCACTAGGTGCTGTGATTCGAGGAGCTACTCCTCATTTTGATTATGTGGCAGCAGAAGTTTCAAAAGGAATAGCTGCCATTAATTTACAATCTGATGTTCCTGTAATCTTTGGTGTTCTAACAACGGATTCGATCGAACAAGCAATTGAACGTGCAGGAACAAAAGCAGGGAATAAAGGTTGGGAAGCAGGTTTAACAGCAATTGAAATGGCTAATGTATTAAAAAAATTCGATGAAAAAGAATAGACATATGGAATAAAAGCAATATGTAAAATAAAATGAAGATATTAAAAAAATGACCTAATAAAAAAGGAAAATGGAAGTGAGTTCTAGAACAAATTATAAAGGAGGGAGTTTTTGATATAGGAGGATAAGATGAAAAAACGATTATTTCTATTTGGAATACTTTTCTTGATCATTACTTCTTTTATCGGTTGTGGTAATGAAACTACACCGCAAGATCGCTTCCAAGCTTTTATTAAAAGTTGGGGAAATCAAGATTTTGCAGGTATGTATGACCTTACCTCACAATCAACTCAGCAAAAAATTAAAAAGGAAGAATTTGTTAAGCGGTACCAGACCATTTATGGCGAACAGGGTATCGAGGTTAGCCAATTGGATGTAAAATTTCAAACTCCTAAAGAAGAAGTGAAGCCTAATGAAAAGGGAGAAATCATCTTTCCCTATTCTGTAAAAATGAATACGTTAGCAGGGCCCTATGAGTTTACAGGAAAAGCGAAATTAGTCAAAGAGAAACGGGAAAAAGAAGAAAATTGGTATGTTGTCTGGGAGCCATCAATGATATTAGCTGGGATGAAAGAAGGAGATCGAGTAGGTGCGCGTATTCTTCCAGCAGCACGCGGACAAATCCTAGATCGTAATGGAGCAGGGTTAGCGGTTAATGACTCAGCTATTTCGATTGGTGTTATCCCAGATAAATTAGGAACAGACGTGGCAATAAAAGAGAAAATTGCTCAATTGTTGGGAATTTCTATCGACCAAATCAATAAATCATTAGAGGAACCATGGGTGAAGCCAAACCTGTTCGTTCCAATAAAAATTATTGCAAAAGATCAAAAAGCAAAGCTCGATCAGCTTACAAAACTTCCAGGAGTATCAAGTCAAGAAGTCCCTGTTCGCTATTATCCATATAAAGAGATCATTGCCCACCTAATCGGGTACGTTGGAAACATTACGGCTGAGGAATTACAAAGCCTCAAAGATAAAGGTTATTCCCAATCGGATTTAGTTGGGAAATCTGGTTTAGAAAAAATTTTTGAGGAAAAATTAAGAGGAAAAAATGGTGGAGAGATATTTATTATTGATGGAAAAACAAACGCACACAAAGTCATAGCCAAATTAGACCCAATCGACGGAGAAAATATTCAATTGACTATTGATATTAACCTGCAAAAAGAGATATATGGTCAATTTCAGAAGGATTCTGGTACTGCTGTGGCAATACATCCAAAGACGGGTGAAGTTTTAGCCTTAGTAAACAGTCCATCGTTTAATCCCAATGATTTTGTTTTAGGAATTTCACAAAAACAATGGAAAGCGTTGAATGAGGATCCCAAAAAACCTTTGATTAATCGTTTTGCTCAAACTTATACCCCTGGTTCTGCATTCAAACCAATTACTGCTGCAATTGGTTTAAAAACAGGAGTTATTCAACCTGATCAGACGAGAGATATAAAGGGATTGTCATGGCAAAAAGATGAATCATGGGGGAATTATTTCATTAAAAGAGTTACAGATCCAGAAAAACCAGTCAATCTGAAAGATGCTCTCATCTATTCAGATAACATTTATTTTGCACAAACGGCTTTGGATATTGGGGAAGATCGATTTTTAATCGAAGCGAAAAATTTCGGGTTTTTAGAATCATTACCGTTTCCTTTTCCAATTACTAGATCTAAACTGGTTGCTAAAGATAACTTTCAAAACGAAATCCAATTAGCAGATACCGGATATGGGCAAGGGGAAGTAATGATGAATCCATTGCATTTAGCCATTGCCTATACTCCATTTCTTAATAACGGTGATCTCTTGAAACCAACCCTAATAAAGGGTGAAAATGATTCGAAGATTTGGAAAGATAATTTATTCACAACAGAGGCAGCGAATACCATCTTTCAAGACTTAATTCAAGTTGTGGAAAATCCGAAAGGCACAGCATATCAACCAAGGGTTTCTGGAATAAAGATCGCTGGAAAAACAGGTACCGCCGAAATAAAAGGAAAACAAGGGGAGACGGGAATAGAAAACGGTTGGTTCATTGCTGTAAACACCGACAATCCACGTCTTATGATCGTTATGATGATCGAAGATGTACAAAATCGAGGTGGGAGCCATTATGTCGTTTCCAAAGTAAAAAATATTTTTCAACATAAGGAACTTTATCCTAAAGAATAAAAAATTCGTGTGAATTGAGATGCTCAGTCTTTTTGACTGGGCAATTCATTTCTAAAATAAAAACAACAACAGCCTAGTTCTAATATCGATTTTCCTATTCGTCTTCAAAAGCTCGATCGATCACAAGTTTCGTTACGGGAGTATAGTCGCCTTTCTCTATTTCCTCAGGAGTTGCATCTTTTTCTAAATCATCCATTTCTATACTAGGGGCAATGGTCGGTTTTTTGTTATTGTTTGTTCTTTTTCTTTTTTTATCCATATATGTATGATTCCTCCTTGAATAAAAATTTACCCTTTTTGTCAAAAATTTATTCAATCTTCTCTAAAAAATACGGTATGATAATCAAGGAAGGATAAAAAGAATTCTTGAATGAAAAGCAGGGAAAATAATGAACTCAGTACCACAATTATTCGTTCAAACACCTATCAATTTTCGACCAGATCGCCACTATCCATTGCTCTTTTCTATCCATTGGCGACATGGAAATGCAATTAGCTTTATGGATTATTGGAAAACACCGAGAACAAAGACCGATTTTATTATGGCTTTTCCCCAATCATCTCAAATGTGTGCAACCGATGATTATTGTTGGGATGATGAAGAATTAGCAAAGAGAGAACTCCTGGAAGCATATCAGAAAGTAATTCAACAATACCCGATCGATTTAAATCGAATCATCATCGCTGGAGCTTCCCAAGGAGGCAGACTTGCAATTGAAATGGCACTAAGTGGAGAAATTCAGAGTAATGGTTTTATTTCCGTTATTCCAGCTTTTTATGAATTCGATCCTTCTATCCTAAAACAAGCAAATCACTTCAATCTTCGAGGGTATATGATTGCTGGTGAATTGGATCCTTTTACCTCAAAAGCAGTCGAATTTTATCGACATTGTAAAGAAAATGATTTTACTTGTGAGTTAACCATCGAACTAGGTGTTGGTCATGCTTTTCCTGAAAAAGATTTACCAAAAAAATTGGATCAAGCCATCAACTTTGTTTTAAATTAATCATAAAAAGGAGGACAAATGAATGATCATTACCACAACAAATCAGTTAGATGGAAAAACAATTGAAGAGTATTTAGGAATCGTAAGCGGTGAAGCCATCATGGGTGCAAATGTCGTTCGCGATTTTCTTGCAGGAATCACCGATATTATTGGTGGTAGAAGTAGTGCGTATGAAAGTAAACTTGCTGAGGGAAGAGAAATAGCAATCCAAGAAATGAAGGATAAAGCTAAAAGTTTGGGTGCGAATGCAATAGTCGGAGTAGATCTTGATTTTGAAACACTCCGTGATGGAATGATGATGTGCATTGCAACAGGTACTGCAGTAAAGGTGAAATGATGAAATATAACTTAGAGTTGCCTCTATATCATCATTTGTAAAAATTGAATCATTACGTTTTCGTTGGATAAAATGATGAATAGAGGTTACATCTTATGGAATGTAAATAGTTAGAAGTTTTTTAGAAATAATTGACAAACTATTGAGGTCGATGGAACATTTTAGTAGTTAATGATTCTAATTCTTGGGAGGACATTATGAGTATTCACATTGGAGCAAAAGAAGGAGAAATTGCGAAAACAGTTTTATTACCAGGTGACCCACTTCGTGCTAAATTTATTGCTGAAACAATGTTAGAAGATGTAATCCAATACAATGAAGTTCGTGGAATGTATGGATTCACGGGTACATATAAAGGGAAAAGAGTATCTGTGCAAGGAACAGGAATGGGGGTTCCTTCCATCTCCATTTATGTTGATGAGCTGATCAATAGCTATGGAGTAAAGAATTTGATGCGTATTGGAACTTGTGGTTCTTTTCAACCGGATGTAAAAATTCGGGATGTTATTTTAGCAATGAGTGCATCTACTGATTCAAATATCAACAAAATACGTTTTAATGGCTTAGATTTTGCACCAACTGCTAGCTTTGATCTACTAAAAAAGGCTTATGATAAAGCTGTTGAAATGGGAATAAGTGTTAAAGTCGGGAATATCCTTACGTCTGATACATTTTATCATGATGACCCTGATTCTTGGAAACTATGGGCAAAGTTTGGAGTACTTGCTGTTGAGATGGAAACGGCAGCACTCTATACTCTTGCAGCAAAATATCATGTAAATGCTTTAACTTTACTAACAGTGAGTGATAGTCTAGTATCGGGAGAACTAACCACTGCAGAAGAGCGACAAAAAACATTTACCAAAATGATTGAAATTGCATTAGAAATAGCTGAATAATAATGATTACGATAAATATGGATTTGGTATTTTCTTAAGGTTATCTCAAAGCAACGTGTGACAATCACATGTTGCTTTTTTTGGTTAGCCCAGCATGGGCGGTAACTTGGTGGTGAAAGTCCACTTCAGGTTTGGCAGTAGGAACTGTTAGCTGATGGCAAGGGTGTCTACGGTGACGTAGAATCTGAATGAAGCCTAAGGCAAAATCCCGAACTGACGAACAGAAACTGTATATGAGGCTGTTTGAAGCGGACGAGTTTGCCAAACAAAACGAAGTCCAATACTGCCCGAACTCCAAGCAGTAAATACAGCAGTAACATGGGACGAAGGTTGCCGTTCCTTACCTGGGGAGGTCTGGATGATATGTCCAGCATGAGAATGAACTTTATGAGAATGAACTTTCTCACTGGGTAACCTATACTGCAAGGTATAGCTGAACATCCAGAAGTCAGTTCAAGTCATAGTACCATTGGAACCTTTTCGAAAGATAAGTCGAGGGAAGGACTTGACGATAACTAAAGGAGCTGTTGGGAGGGCAAGTCATGAAGATAGCTGCCAACCTTACATAGGGACTACCTAACTGAGGATAGAGTGGAACTCGAAAGTAGAAGTTAGGAGAGCTTAGTGAATCCTACGCCCAATACATGAGTACAACTCGCTTATTTGGTTATCAAACCGCCGTGTACGAGACCCGTATGTCCGGTGGTGTGAGAGGACGGGGTTTAGTCCCCCTCCTACTCGATTTGTGATTAAAGGGGATTTAACATGGGAAAGAATTCATATTATTGTCACAAAAGAACTTAAAATCAATCTTAACCAAAAAAAATTATATGATAATATAAAACTATAAAATAACAATCATTACTTACTTCAAATAACCTCAACAAAAGACTTCTTAAACGCAATAGCTAATCATAATTCGACTTCTTTGATTAATAAATTCTATTCCTATCCGAAAAAAATCACCACTCACAAACAATTTACAGAATGATGAAGTTTAGATACAAAAGACATGAAAGACTATAACGAGAATATATTAAAGATAAATGAATTCTAGTCTATCTTAAAAACAAAAATAATTTACATAATGTTTTTAATTCATAAAAGTTAAAGGAGGGTATGATCTCATAAACAAAACAGAAATAGAAGTTCATTTTTATATATTGGGGGGGGAAGAATGAAGAAACTTTTAATCTTAGGAGCTGGCACAGCTGGCACGATGATGGCAAATCATCTAAATAAGAAACTAAACAAAAATGAATGGTCGATTACAATTATTGACCAAGATGAAAAACATTACTATCAACCAGGTTTTCTTTTTATACCATTTGAAATTTATTCTGAAAAAGATGTAATTAAGGAAAAAAGAAGATTTTTGCCTCCAGGTGTTGAGTTTATTCAATCTCCTATACAGATCATCGAAGCAGAGAAGAATCAGGTTAAGTTAAATGACGGTAAAATCATTCCCTACGATATTTTAATTATTGCTACTGGATGTAGAATTGTTCCCTCGGAAATTGAAGGACTTGATGAAGGTTGGAGAAAAAATATCTTTGATTTCTATACCTTTGATGGATCAGTTGCTTTAAGAAATAAATTGAAAGAGTGGAAGGGTGGTAGATTAGTTGTTCATTTGGCAGAAATGCCAATTAAATGTCCAGTAGCCCCATTAGAATTTCTATTCCTTTCCGATTGGTTCTTTGCAAAAAAAGGAATTCGTAAAGATGTGGATATTACTTACGTTACACCTTTGGGAAGTGCGTTTACAAAACCAAGAGCATCGGCAGTTCTAGGGAATCTATTTGTGACAAAGAATATTCATATTGTACCAAATTTTAACGTTAGCCATGTGGAAGCAGACCAAAATAAACTCGTATCCTTAGATGGTAAAGAAGTAGAGTATGACCTTTTGGTAACGATCCCAACAAATATGGGAGATGAGATGATTGAACGCTCTGGTTTAGGTGACGAATTAAATTTTGTTCCAACAGATAAACATACTTTGCAGTCGAAAAACTATGAAAATATTTTTGTAATCGGTGATGCAACCGATATTCCAGCTTCTAAGGCTGGTTCTGTTGCCCATTTTGAGGCTGAAATATTAACAGAAAATATTATAAGTTTCATCAATAACAAACCATTAGAAGCCAAATTTGATGGACACGCAAATTGCTATATTGAATCTGGTTATAACAAAGCTTTTCTAATTGATTTTAATTATGATGTTGAACCAGTAGAAGGTACATTTCCTCTCGCAGGTATAGGACCATTCTCATTATTAAAAGAAACCAGAATCAATCACTTAGGTAAAATGGCATTTAAGTTTATTTATTGGAATATGCTCCTAAAAGGTATACCGATTCCAACGGTTCCACCGCATATGAAAACTAGCGGAAAGAAACTTTAATTGTATCTATATTCATAGAGAAATTCAGTTTACCTTAAATAAATAATTATATTTTAAGGGGAGGTAAAAATCATGGCTGAAAAGTTAATTGCTGGCTATACGGTAGACGTTAACGAAGAGGGATATCTGACGAATCCGGATCAATGGAACAAGGAGATTGCGGCCGAAATTGCACAAGAACTTGGGCTTGGGGAATTAACGGAAAGACATTGGAAGGTCATTGAATTTTTACAAAATGACTTCAAAGCTAACGGAAAATTACCAACAATTCGCAGAGTGAATAAAGTAGGTGGTATATCTACCAAAGAATTATATGAATTATTCCCAGATGGTCCATTAGTAAAAGCAGCAAAAGTGGCTGGATTGAGCAAACCAGCAAGCTGTGTGTAAATGGGGGAGCAGGATGGCTGAGAATGAAAAAATTAAAAAATTATCCATTGTAATCTCGAAAGGTACACTAGAAGGTGTTTATCCAGGTTTGATTATGGCAAATGGCGCAAGAATGGCTGGTATAGAGGTAAATGTATTTTTCACATTCTTTGGATTAGATGCCATAACCAAAAAGAAAATGAATAACCTTAAAGTTGACACTGTTGGTAACCCTGCATTAGGTATTCCAGCTTTAATTGGTGCTCTACCAGGTATGTCAACATTCGTCACAAATAAGATGAAACAGCAAATGGAAGAACTAGATATTCCACCTGTTCCTGAATTTATTGAAATGATCAGTGATGCAGGCGGTAAGATTTATGCTTGTTTAGCTACTGTTGAGATGTTTAAACTGAAAAAAGAAGACTTTTGCGACCAGTTAGAAGATATTCTTACTGTGGGTGAGTTTTATAATCTATCTGCTGGTGGTCAAATTATTTTTACATGATAAATGTGACGCAAAACTGAGGAAATGAAAGCTTTAGCAAAAAGAACTAGAGATAATGTCTCTGGTTCTTTTTTTAAATCAATGTATGTAGAAAAGAAAAATAAATGCACAGGTACCTACTTCGTGACGTAGGATAAAGGGATATTGAATTATAAGGAGGATTAACGTTTACGATGACAGTGTTTGATCCATACTTCTATTTTAATCCCTATCATCCTGTTTATATCAACCAACGAGTTTATCGGCGGGCTTATGCAGCAATTAAGGGTGGACCTTTAGCTCCTACAATCTCTGGTTTTGTTACTTTTACAAATGTACCAAATGGAACGGAGGTCTATGTAGAACTGCGTGGACTTCCATCCTATCGGCCTGCAAGGGGAAATCAAGACCCTATTGGACCTCATGGATTTCACATTCATATGAATGGCAATTGCACAGAAGGGAATCCACAATCCCCATTTGAAGCAGCCGGTGGCCATTGGAATCCAACGAACCAACCACACGGCAATCATGCAGGAGATTTCCCTGTTATATTCTCCAATGGTGGATTTGCTAGAATGAGTTTCTTTACAAACAAATTTAGAGTAAATGATGTAATTGGTAAGTCAGTCATTCTACATCTTAACCCTGATGATTATAGAACTCAGCCTGATGGTGATGCAGGGAAACGAATTGCTTGTGGAGTAATTGTTGGGGTATAAGAATTAGGTCGTTTGGGGGATTTCTCGACGACCTTTTTACGTATTAAAAATCTCTATATACCGATTAAATAGGAATAAACAAATCTATATTAGTGGATTGCAATTTGAAAAAATTTCAGTGAAAAGTAGGAAAATGAAAAGAAATGTAGAATGAATTATAGATGATATTTGAAATTAAAATTGACATAAAGTGCTTCATAACTTGTTTAGGATAAAAAGGTACATCCGAATAAGTTATAAGTCCTTTTTTTTTAAATAAAAGAAATAGATTGAAATGAACGGAACATAACTTATTCATTTTGATCTGTAGAAAAATTTATTTTCATTGTGCTTTAGAAGGACAAAAGCTTGAGATTCTTTCCCAAAATAACAAAGTATCCTTTTGCATTGTTGGACAAACCAAACCATTGCCTGAGGAATTTAGTATGAGGTATCAAAGTGTCATTGTTTTTGGTAAAATTGGAGAGGTTGAAGGTGAAGAGAAAAGGGTAGGTTTAATTGCATTTTTGGAAAAGTATGCGACTGATAATATGGAAAAGGGAAAGTTGAAGTTGTCGATCATCTTTCAGAAAGGGGAAAAATTCGATTTGCTCTATAAAAATCTAAAGGTCAATATTGAGTTTTTTGATCACAATGGCACATCAATTTGAGTTAAGATTTATTACATATCACTTTGTGAAAGTTGAGAACATAATAATATCAAAATTCTTAAAAGAAAGGTATATCGAGGTGGAAAAATATGAATGAAAGAAAAGCCGTAGTAAGCGTAATAGGAAAGGATCAAATTGGAATTATTGCAAAGGTAACAAACATTTTAGCAGAATACCAAATTAATATTTTGGATATTAGCCAAACCATTCTCCAAGATTTTTTTACGATGATGATGATTGTTGATCTTTCTAATGCAGAAGGAAAGTTGGATCAATTAAGGGAGGATTTAAATAAACTTGGTGAAACTCTTGGTTTAAAAATCAATGTACAGCTTGCTGAAATCTTTAAAGCAATGCATCGTATATAAAAAGGGGGAGTATAAGTGACATTTGCGTTAGAAGAAATGATGGAAACCATCCGAATGGTACAGATGGAAAACCTAGATATTCGAACAGTTACTTTAGGAATAAACCTTAAAAATTGTTATGATTCGAATTTTGAGAAGATGAAAGAGAAAATTTATCAAAAAATTACTACATACGCAAAAGATTTAACCAAAGTGGCTCAAGAAGTAGAAAAAGAGTTTGGGATCCCAATTATAAATAGACGAATTTCTGTTACTCCTATTGCAGAAATATTGGGAAGTTATACAAAAGAACAAGCAGTTGAAATCGCTAAAACATTAGATAAAGCGGCCATCGACTTAGAAGTTGACTTTATTGGTGGTTTTTCCGCATTGGTTTATAAAGGAATGACAAAAAGTGAACTCACCTTAATAGAATCTATACCTGAAGCTTTATCGACGACACAACGAGTTTGCGGTTCAGTATCGGTTGGTACAACAAAGAGTGGAATTAATATGGACGCTGTAAAGTTAATGGGACAAGTGATTAAGCAGTCAGCTGAACTTACTGCTGACCAGAATGGAATCGCATGTGCAAAACTTGTGGTATTCTGCAATCCAGTAGAGGATAACCCTTTTATGGCTGGGGCTTTTCACGGAGTAGGAGAAGGGGAAGCCGTGCTCAATGTTGGTGTTAGCGGACCAGGGGTTGTTTTAAGTGCGTTAAAACGTTATCCTGATGCCGATCTTGGGGAAATTGCAGAAGTGATTAAGAAAACGGCATTCAAAATAACAAGAGCGGGTGAACTCATCGGGAGAGAGGTGGCAAAAAGATTAAATGTTGCTTTTGGGATTATAGATTTATCTTTAGCTCCAACCAATGCCATGAATGATAGTGTTGCTGAGATTTTGGAGGAAATTGGTGTTGAACGTACAGGTACCCATGGCACTATCGCTGCTTTAGCTTTAATGAATGATGCGGTGAAAAAAGGGGGTGCTATGGCTAGTTCATATGTAGGCGGATTAAGTGGCGCATTCATTCCTGTAAGTGAAGATAATGGTATGATCCGTGCTGTAGAAGAAGGGGCTTTAAGTTTACCTAAATTAGAAGCTATGACTAGTGTTTGTTCCGTTGGTTTAGATATGATCGCTCTTCCAGGAGACGTATCGCCTGCAACGATATCTGCTATTATTGCTGATGAAGCAGCTATAGGGATGATAAATAGAAAAACAACTGCCGTTCGTGTTATCCCTGTTCCAGGAAAGTCTGAAGGAGAAAAGGTTGAATTTGGTGGTTTGCTAGGGCGAGCACCAATTATGGGAATTAATCGTTTTTCTTCAGAGAAATTGATTAACCGCGGTGGGCGAATTCCAGCACCCCTACAAGCATTAAACAATTAATCTATCAAGATAAAATTTTCATAGACGGGTTAACCCGTCTTTACTTTTAGTTATAGCTATTCTTCATCAAGTGTTTAGGGGTAACATTGAAAGAAGTTTGGAAGGGAGGGTTACACATTGGAAACTAAGAGAAAAGTGGAAGTTGTTTGTCATCAATCAGAATGGAAGCAACAATTTGATCATGAAGCAAACATCCTAAGAGAGGTATTTGGTAATCTAATTAGTGATATTCACCATATCGGTAGTACAGCTATTCCTGGTATAAAAGCGAAACCGATTATAGACATGTTAATCGAAGTTAAAGAAATAGATGAAGTTGATCATTTCAATGACAAGCTATACCAATTAGGATATATTTCTAAAGGCGAAAACGGAATTGTGAATCGAAGATTTTTCATAAAGGGGGATGAATTTAATCGAACACATCACGTTCACATCTTTCAAACAGGAAATAAAGAGATTGATCGGCACATTCGGTTTAGAGATTATCTTATCAAGCATCCAGATGAAGCAGAATTCTATTCCAATTTGAAAGAAGAACTAGCCAAAAAGTATCCCTATGATATTGAGGAATATATTAAGGGTAAGGATCAATTTATCAAAGTGATTGATCAAAAGGCTGCGAAAGAATATGGGGACGAGGAGGAAGAGAGATAAGCATGGAACAATTCTATGACGGTGAAAAAATACGATTTGCTCTATCAAAAAATAACAGAGTATTCTTTTAATTAACATATTTTATTAAAACTAATTATGGTATAATATGGATGCAATAGATTCGGCTATCAAGGGTGGTCGGCACATCTCCTAAGAGAGGAGGTGATGCCGTGGAAGTAAAGGATGCTTTGACATTGATGTTCATGTTTGGTATGTTCATCCTTTCCTTGCTTTCCTACTTAAAAAAGAAGTAAGACCTCCCTTGAGCTTGGAGGCCAGGAGGTCTTACTTCTTGCCTTTATTATTAGTAGCCGACTGCCATTGAGGCAATCTGTTGTACTGGCCGCAGTTATTCTGCGGTCTTTATAGTATAGACAGAAGTTTTCGAAAATAGAACTACTTGCTATACTAATTTTATCACGACGATTAGAATTTGAAAAGGGAAAAGGAAGTTTTAACCATGTACAAATACAATATCTGTTTTATCAAACTAGAGAATCGAATTCTACTTATAAATCGAGAACAAGCTCCATGGATGGGGAGATGGAATGGCATAGGCGGAAAACTAGAGAAGGGGGAAACACTGAAACAATCCGTCATCAGAGAGGTATTTGAAGAAACAGGAATTTTACTAGATGATGTGGTAGATAAGGGTACCGTCACATGGGAAGTCGATGGAGTACATAAAGGTGGTATGTATTTATTTTTTGCTGAATTACCAAAAGATTATCTCTATCAAGTCCCGAAAAAGACAGAAGAAGGAATCATAGATTGGAAAGAAATTGCTTGGGTTCTTGATCCTGAAAATGAAGGAGTGGCATCAAACATTCCATTCTTCTTACCTAAAATGCTATTCGATGATAAGCAATATGAGCATCTTTGTATTTTTAAAGGTGGACAAATGGTAGGGTATCAAGCAATAGAGAAAACAAAGGATATGGCAAAGTAGATTTCAAAATTGGGAGGAATTATAAGTGTATACAGGTGAAAAAGTGAGATTAAGGGAGTATCGAAAGGAAGATATCGAGCAGGCTCAAATTTATATCAATGATCCAGAGGTAAAACGTTTATTGCATCCAGGGATTCCTTACCTCTATACATTCGAAGATGAACAAAAGTGGTTTGAATCGAATACCGCCACCAAAGACATATATAATTTTGCGATTGAAACAATACCCGACCACAAATATATCGGCGGATGTGGAATAAATAAACTAGATTGGAAAAATAGTGTGGCAGTTGTTGGAATATTTATTGGAGATAAAGAATATTGGGGAAAAGGTTATGGAACCGATGCAATGAAAGTATTGATTCGATTCATTTTCGAACAAATGAACATTCATAAGGTACGATTACATGTGTTTGCTTTTAATAAACGAGCAATAAAAAGTTACGAAAAATGTGGGTTTAAGACGGAAGGAATACTTCGAAAAGAAGTCTATCGTGATGGAGAGTATCATGATGAGATCGTTATGGGAATCCTAAAAGAAGAATATTTTCAGAGTAATGAAAGTAAAAATTAAAAAAACCCTTAAACAATATGTGATCCTATTTAAAGAATAACGAAAAGAATCCGGAGGAAAAAAGATGAGGAAAATATGTATGACCTTCCAAGAAAATACTGACATCAAAGTAGGGGATAAAATAATAGTTAAATTACCCCATGAAACCATTGAACGGGAATTTACTGTAATAAAACTTGATCACAGTTTAAAGAATCTTCCAGTAATCGAATACCAAGGAAAAGAATTACTTATCGATCGTTCAATGATTTTAATAAGTTATTCACCTTCAAATAACGTGGATCAATAATTTAAACAAATGATTTGTGAATCTACTAAATCAGATTATAGATATTAATTCTAAGATAGATCAGAAGATTCCTGAGAAATTAAGTCGATTATATTGTTGGTTTCCTATAAAAATAGTTATAATTTTTATATGGATAATCTTGGATAGGTGAGATGATATGATATGATCTTTAGAATAAATGAATTAGATCTAGTAATGGCCTTATCAAGTGTAATAGACTTGATAGATGAAAACGTAACAGATCATCATAAAAGAGTTGCCTATATTGCGTTCCAGATAGCGAAAGAAATGGGCTTATCAGATAGAGAACAAAGAGAGCTTATACTTGCAGGTGCACTTCATGATATTGGCGCCCTCTCTCTTCAAGAAAGAATTGATCTCACTCGTTTTGAGAAATCTTACGATTATATTCACGCGGAAATTAGTTATTTGTTTTTAAAAAAGTTTCAACCTTTTTATAAAGTTGCTGACATCGTTCGGTATCATCATACCTACTACGTTGATTTGATAAAAGATTCAAATTTACGCCAACAGGTAACAATTTTAAGTCAGATTCTTCATCTTGCTGATCGAATTGAAATTCTGATTAATCGTTCTGAACAGAATATACTAAACCAAGTTAAGGCTATAACTGAAAAGATAAATGAAAATAAAGGTAATATGTTTCACCCAGAGGTAGTTGAAGTTTTTCAAATTTTAGCAAAAAAAGAATATTTTTGGTTTGATTTAATAAGTCCTTTTATTGAGCGAATCTTATCAAATCATATTCGTTCTACTGTGGTTATGTTAGATTTGAATGGGTTATTAGAATTGGGGAAATTATTTTCACAAATCATTGATTTTCGTATCCGGTTTACTTCTACACATTCAAGTGGTGTAGCTGCGACGGCAGAAATGCTGGCTTGCTTAGCAGGGTGTACTGAAGAAAAATGTAAGATGATGAGAATTGCAGGTTACTTCCATGATTTAGGAAAGTTAGCTGTTCCGATTGAAGTACTTGAGAAACCAGGAAAACTTACGGAAGATGAATACAACCTTGTAAAACAACATGTTTATTATACGAAAAGGGTACTAGAACATATGAAAGATATAGAGGAAATTGTCCATTGGGCCTCATCACACCATGAACGGCTTGATGGGAAAGGGTATCCTTTCCATTATGTTGCTAAAGAATTAACATTAGGTTGTAGAATTATGGCAGTTGCAGATGTATTTACTGCAATTACAGAAGATCGTCCTTATCGAAAAGGAATGGATAAAGAAAAAGCGTTAAGTATTTTGGATGATATGGCTTCCAAATCGATGATTGATCCTCATGTGGTTTATCTGCTTCACTCATATTTTGATGAAGTGAATCTGGCTCGTATTGAAGCTCAGGCACAGGCTGAACTTGAATATGAAGAATTCATGAATCAATTAGGATACACTGGGGTGTAAATTTGGAAGGATCTATGGTAAAGAACTAGATAAGGATCGCTCTCAATAAAAATTCTGACTACATTAAGTGAAATTTCAAAAACTTGATGAGAGAAATGGATGGTAACAATACCGAAAGGGGACATTATGTATGTTTCCAATATTTGATTCTCATTTTCATATTATTGATTATCGTTTTTTTAGTTAAAAATCAAGGTTTTCTTCCTAATAACTTTACTATTCAAGATTATTTAAATAGAACACGTAATCTAAACATTACTGGTGGAGCAATCGTTTCTGGTTCTTTTCAGGGGTTTGATCAAAATTATCTTCGTGAAGCCCTAAAAATTCTTGGTCCAAGTTTCGTTGGTGTTACGCAATTACCGTTGGTGGGCATAACAGTAATCAATTATTAAGATATCTCGATTATTCGTAGATTCAAGCAAATCCAAAAATATTATGTGGCTATTCAGATATTACAGCATTAAGTAATGCGATCTACTACCGAATCAGTTTTGTGATGACATATTCAAACAAAATAAAAGACGAAAAAAAGAGCAGGGTCCGATGACCTTGCTCTTATCCTATATCCTGCAACAAAGTTTGAAGATTTGCAAAGGGATGGTATCCCGCATCTTCACCAGATTGGTAAACTAATTGAGAAGTATACAAATAATCCTCCTCTACACCATTCTTCTCCAAGATTAAAGTAGGGAATAGAGTCATAAATAGTTTCGCCGTATTATAGGCATCATCAATTCCTCGATGTGGCCTTCCCTCAAAAGGAATCTCAAATAGTTCCATTGCCTTCGCTAAGCCAATTCGTTGATGTTTGCCTCCACTTGTTCGCTTGGTTATCAACCATTGAAAATCATTATAGTTCTTAATCCAATCATAGGACAGATTATAGTGCTTACAGTGTTTCAACATTTGATATTTATCATCCTGTCCCCAGGCAATTAAATAGTATTCGTCATCACCAATCCAAGAAAGAAATTCAGATATTATTTCCGGAAAAGTGGGTGCCCGATTAATATCATCCAGAGTGATACCTGTGAATTCTTTTGTCTTTGAAGATATTGTAGTATGACGTTGTGGCCGGACAAAAGACTGAAACAGATCAACTACCTCCAAACGCCCCTCATCATCTCTTATTTTCACCGCTCCAATTTCAATTATTTCAGTCATATATTGTTTTTTCGTCACAGTGAATTCTAAATCAAACACAATATAATTCAATTTTACCCCTCCCAAGCCTATTTCTATATTACTTATTCCATTATAAGAATGTCCTATGACAACATTTGGTCAGGGAAAAAACGTTCTGTATTATAAATTTCCACAAAAAGTAGAAGGGTTAAGACCTTATAGCGACGAAAAAGTATATTAACAATTTAGCATAAAATTAAAGAACTTATCTATAGTACTCGGAGGTACACCATGAGTGAGAAAATGATTCGTCTTTTGCGCATCTTAAATCTAATTCAATCAAAACCAGGAATATTAGCACGAGAATTAGCAGAAAGATGTGAGACTACAGAACGAACCATTTATCGGGATTTAGAAACATTATCAAGCATTGCCCCCATTTCAAATATGGGTCATGGGAAAGGTTATCAGTTCATTGGTGACTTTTCCCTCTATCCCTTAAATTGGGACGAGCAAGAAGCATTATCCTTTTCTATGCTGCCATCCATTATTCAGCCCGTAAAACATATGCTGCCAAAAGGTTTTGACACAGCCTATGAAAAAGTAATGGCAACCTATAAGAAAGAGAAAAAGCAAAATGATGAAATCCTAAAAAAAGTAACAGATATTATTCAAATGGGATCTCCTGCATATCGACAAGATCGGACCAACTTCATGCTACCGATTATCCAAGCCATTCTATCAAAAAAGACAATTCAAACGATATATCATACCCAAAGTCGTAATGATACATCTGAACGTGAGATTGATCCTTACTACTTAGTTCCTAGAGAACAACGATTTTATCTGGTTGGGTATTGCCATGTGGCCAAGGATATCAGAACATTCCGAATTAGCCATTTTCTTGATGTAAGAATGACAGACCAAACCTTTGATATGAAAGACTTTAATATTCGCCACTATTTAAAAAATACCTGGTCGATCGAACGTGGTGAGAAAAAGATCCACTTTAAGGTAAAATTTAGCCCAAGAGTTGCACGCTATATTAAGGAAGAAGAATTATTTGTCATCCCGAAATTAACGGATAATCCAGATGGAAGCCTTTTATTCGAAGTTACCGTTAACCATGATCGAGAATTTTTAAATTGGATCTACCAGTATGGCCCTGATACTGAAATACTAGAGCCAAAGGAATATAGGGACAAGATGAAAGAGATGCTAAAGAAATGGATTGCTGTGTATGGAAGGGGAGTATAAATTTAAAGGATAAATTTGACTGAAATCATCAAAAAATAAAAATAACGATGTCAGAGAATCATTTCTGCCATTTTTCTTTTATTGGAAAGCATTCTTTTATTTTTTATCCTTTATTGTTAATAGTCGTAACTATCCCAATGGAAATTGGGGGTTTTGGACAGAATAGTAAAAGTAAAAAAATGGAGGTGATTAGGTGCTAGATGTTTGTTTATTAGGATGTGGTGGAACGATGCCGATTCCCAACCGTTGGTTAACATCTTTATTAGTTCGGTATAAGGGAAAAATGATCCTGATAGATTCAGGGGAAGGAACGCAAATTGTTCTCAAGAAATTAGGATGGGGATTAAAATCAATCGACGTTATTCTTTTCACTCATTATCATGCCGATCATATTGCAGGTTTACCAGGTCTTTTGTTAACAATTGGGAATGCAGGGAGAACAGAACCAATAACATTAGTTGGTCCTAAAGGTCTTGTTGAAGTCGTACGAGGTCTAACCGTGATCGCACCACAACTCTTCTATGATCTCCAGTTCATCGAGTTAAATGAGAAACATGAAGAGTTTTCATTTCTTAAGGATCTTCATATTCATGCACTAGCAGTGGATCATGCGGTTCCCTGTTATTCCTATCAAATTGAGATTCGAAGAGGAAGAAAATTCAGTCCAGAAAAAGCAAAAGAGAACCAAGTTCCAATCGTCTATGGAAGAGATTGCAACAGGAAGAAAGCGTGGAATTACAAGGTATCGTTTACACGCCGGATATGGTTTTAGGTGAGAAAAGAAAAGGACTAAAAATATGCTATGTGACCGATACCCGTCCGATTAATGAATTGATCGAGTTTGTTTCCGATTCGGAATTATTGATCGCCGAGGGAATGTATCCTACTGACGACTATCTACAAAAAGCGGAACAAAATAAACATATGCTTATTTCAGAAGCTGCTTGGTTAGCAAGAAAAGGTAACGTAAAAGAATTATGGTTAACTCATTTTAGTCCTTCATTAGCCAATCCGGAAGAGTACATAGAACAAGCATCTGCAATTTTTATAAATACACAAATGGGGGAAGAGCGGAAAACCATATCGTTAAGGTTTCCGGATTGACTAATGAACAAAAAATCTCTCACATCAGTTTTCCATCATTTTTCATATTCTCTATCTATCTTATGAAGGTGAACATTTAAGTTAGAAGGTTTCTTTCGATGAAGGTAGAATAAGGTTTTAAAAAGCTCTAATAAAGATTATGAATCAAAATCTTTAACTGAACCATTTTTTTAGGAGGTTATCCATGTTAGACAAAATAAAAGGGGCTTTATTTGGTGTTGCGGTTGGTGATGCGTTAGGTGGCACGACAGAATTTATGACACCTGAACAAATTCAACAGAAATACGGTCGACTTACAGAGATCGTAGGTGGAGGAGTCTGGAATTTAGAACCGGGAGAAACAACAGATGACACGGCGATGACAATTGCTGTAGCAAAGGGAATTATCGCAAATTCGAAAGATCCAGTTCCAGCAATTGGCGAGGAATTTATGAAATGGTTTCAAACGAATCCTAAAGATGTCGGGAGAACTGTAAGTCTGGCACTCGAACAGTATATAGAAACCAATGATTGGGAGCTGGCAGTGAGTAAAGCTCATGAATTAGGGAATGGTAGAAGTGCTGGTAATGGAACGCTAATGCGAACATTGCCTGTTGCTTTGTCGTATCAGGATTTACTAACCATTGAAAAAATAACGGAAAGTCAATCGAGATTAACGCATTATGACTTTTTGGCAAGTGAGGCGAGCGTAATCTATAATCGGATTGCTCATCGAATCCTTACTTCGGAAATGGATCTTAAACAAGCGATTCAAAACGACATCAAAGGAACGAGATACGAATCCGTCTTAAAAGGAAAACCAAATGTTCCTCCAAATGGGTACGTCGTACATACATTTCTATGGGTATTGCATCTTCTTCTCCAGTATTCAACGGTGGAGGAGGTTATTATTGAAGCAGCAAATATGGGGGGCGATAGTGACACAATTGCCGCAATTTCTGGAGGACTCATGGGACTTGATAAAGGCTATGAATCGATACCCAAGCGGTTTACGGAAAAGCTTCTCTTAAAAAGGGAATTAAATGATCTAGCAAATCAGCTTTATAAAATTCGAATTGAATACTAGAAATAATAAAATCTCTTATTGCTGGTCTAGAATAGTTCTGGTACAAATACCCGTTATCTAACAATTGGTTTATTTTGCAATTTTTAATGAAACTAATTGATTTAACTCTTCTTTTATAAAGTAGGTTCCGTGAACCTCTTTTTGCTTTAAAAGATCTAATATCCTGGGCGTTAGTGTGGTAGGCCCATCATCAAATGTAAGGTAGACCTTTTTCTTGTCATTCACTGTCACTTTTATCTTCGTAAGCTCTTTTTTTAAGTCATTAATTTGCTTTTTGTCTGTTGATTTATTTACAGAATGTCGGTAAAGAAAAGCAGCATAAACGAGGGAAAAGATGAGTGGAATCGTTCCAAAGTAGCTAATGAGGTTATTGATTTAGAAATAAAGAATAGGTACTCCTCACGGGGTACCTATTTTTGCTTGATGATTATTGCAAATATTTTTTGTGTGTTTCTATACTTTTCTTTAATTAGTTCTTCTGCCTCTGGATATTTTAAAAACTCGGAATGAACCTTTAAGAATCCTTCTCTTAGCTCTGGGCTCTCCCTTAGAGCTTCTGTGGTAATTTGAAATAAAGTTGAAGCTATTTTCATAATCGGTTAGATAACTTTTCATATTATGTTTTCAAATTTCTTAACATTAATATTTCTGGAGGATATTCGATTTGATTGGGAAACATTAGATCATACTAAAGGATAGAAAATTTAAAATTAGGAGGCAGGAAACGATGAAGTTCACGATATCTGGTGATAAGTCAAAACTCGGAATTGATGTGGTTACCAGAAAGTATCCACAGAGCGATTATTATTTAGATGTGAATTGGTTAACCTGTAAAATCAATGTGGAGATTCCTGGTTACTCAGCATCCTTTTATGGAGAGATTTTTGCTGATGAGATCAGTGGGCTCTTCAATCAATTAAAAGAAATGAGTCAACAGAATACAGATTATGCTTCACTGGAAATGAGAGAGAATTATATTCGTTTAGAAGCAAAAAAAGATCAACTAGGGCATATACAATGGAATGTGAGCACGACTTACCCACCAAATAAAGGTGCTACCCTAACCTTTAAAATGAATTCCGACAAAACCTATTTATCTGAGCTTCTTCGGGAGATGGAACAGGTTGTTCAGAAGTTCCCTGTAATAGAGGGAAAGCATTAATTAAGTTTAAAAAAAATTAGAAAGAGATTGATGATTCAGTAATATAAGTAGTATATTTTACTAGCACATGAATTTAGAAGGAGGTCGTTATCCATGAAACACTTTCAAATAAATGACTCATGTAAAGTAAATAACCTTAATAACGACCTGCCGTTCGAAGTAATCTAAAATAAGACATTACTCTTGTATAAAAAGTTACAGGTCAAACGATCTGTGACTTTTTTTATATAAACGATTGATGATGAAAGTCATGGAGTTCTATGCTTTTTCATTTGCATACACAACACCATGACTTTTTTGTTGAAAAAGAAGGAGTGAACTCCATCGTGAATCAATTAAAAAAATTACTAACACCGTATCAAGGACTTCCTAAGAAGTTTATGTTCTTTTTATTGCCAAAATCATTAATACGATGGGCAGTTTTGTCATGCCATTTCTAATGATTATATTGACAGATGCGATCGGATTATCTAGGGATGTAGCTGGATATATATAAGTAAAGCTGGATTATTATTAATTTCCCGCTTCGATGTTAGGATTGAAGCTAGCTGATACCATTGGTAGAAAAAAGTAATAATTATTTTTGATACATTATCTGCTTTTATGTATATCGCAATTGGTTTTATGGAACCATCAATCACAATGATCTGTGTTTTGGCCCTAGCAGCAATGTTTATGGTGATAGCAGGCCCAGCATACGATTTGCGGATGTTACTACACCTGAAAACCGAAACGCAGCTTATTCGTTATCGTACATGGGATGGAATATTGGGTTTGCAATTGGTCCTGTCATCGGCGGCATGTTTTATAAAAATCATTTCCCTCTGGTCTTTATCGGGGATGCATTGACCGCTTTACTCCGATTTTAACAAAGGTAACGGAAAAGATAAAAAATATTCGTAAGGTCGTATATGAAGTTTTACTTTAGGCGAAATTATCTTATCGATTAGTGCAACACCCTATATTGTTAATCATACTCCTGCATCCCATCGAGGTAGAATAGGTTTAATTATTTCAATTATTATTGGTACTGGTCAATCACTTGACCCGATTGTAATGGGTCAAATTCTCTCTTATTCATCAATTAAATCAGGGTGGATCATAACAGGTTTGGTAGCAGTAGTCACAGCGGTTCTTATGTTTTTATTAGAAAAATATGAAGTAAAATTAGAGAAGAAAAAAATCAAAAATCAAAAAATAATTATTTTTTAATTTAAAATCTCTTTTAGAGAGAATCTACATCTTGAAAAGGTATATTTAACACTTGAAGAACATAATAATATAGGTTAGAAAACGACTTCTGTTATTTTGATCACAAAGGAGACAACTATGGAGATCAAACCTATAAATAAGAAATTAAAACTATATGGTTTTAATAATCTGACGAAGACATTAAGTTTTAATTTTTTTGATATCGCCTATGCTCTGAATCAGGAAAAAAACCAAGAGTATATTGAATATATTGATGAAGAATATAATGCAGATCGCCTAGTTAAGATATTAACAGATGTTTCCAATATTATTGGAGCGAATATTTTAAACATCGCGAATCAGGATTACGACCCTCAGGGTGCTAGTGTTACCATGCTCGTCGCAGAACACGAAGTTTTAACAACGTCGGATGAAATGAAAATTACGAATAATGAATCACCTGGCCCGTCTTCAGAAGCGGTTGTTGGTCACCTTGATAAGAGTCATATTACTGTTCATACGTATCCTGAAAATCATCCTGATAAGGGGATTAGTACATTTCGGGCAGATATTGATGTTTCAACTTGTGGTGAAATTTCTCCATTGAAAGCTCTGAATTATTTAATTACGAGCTTTGAACCCGATATCGCCATGATTGATTACCGGGTTCGCGGTTTTACCCGTGATGTGACTGGTAGAAAGTATTTCTTGGATCACAAGATTAATTCGATTCAAAACTTTATGACTAGCAAGACGAAAGAACTGTATCAAATGATTGACGTGAATGTTTATCAAGAGAATATCTTTCATACTAAAATGATCTTGAAAGAATTTGATTTAGACCGCTATCTTTATGGGACAGAAAAGAAAGATTTAGCACCTAGAGATCGAAAGAAAATAAAACAGAGAATCAAAAAAGAAATGCTAGAGATCTTTTATGGGAGAAACATTCCAAAATTGTAGCAACATCAACTGTTGGCAATTATAGTCGAAGTTTGGCATGCTTGCCAAAACGACCTTTCCTTAAGTTTGGGTCAAATATTTGCAGCAGGAATTTTATTCCATTTTTATAACGTGATAACCAATGTTTTTTTATACCATTGTGGCACTACATCAACCACATTATTGTGAACAAAATCACAAGTATTAAGATACAACTAAATATTTTAATTTATCTTTATATTTTGAAAATATCGATAAGATAAATATATATTAAAGAAAACGAATTCATTTTTCAAAAAATTAGAACTTTAATTCCGTTCAATATTTTGTTGCATTTTTCACAATCATTGATTGAAAAATGTTGTATAATGATGATGACAAAAAAAATAAGAGGGTGATCAATAATGAGTACTGAGGTTTTAGAACAATTAAGCCAGAGGGAAGAAATCAACTTTATGAAGGAGTATGTTGTCAAGTTCAATGGAAAAGAAATTAGCTTAGATGATTATCTAGCGGTAAAAGAGGAAGAGGCAATTTTATTTTTCTCTAAGTAGATTATATATATATTATTTCGAATATATGGTTCACAACTAAAACCTTCTACACTAGAAGGTTTATTTCTTTTTTATTGGAAAATTTCCTCATTTTTTTATCCTTTTTACATTATAATTAAAATAAGGTTATTTTTCGTGGAAGTTGAATTAGAAGTAAATAAAATAGAAGAAGTGAGGGATCGTATGAGTGATGATACACCTGTAAAATCACACCCCATATGCTTACAAGTAGTATCAAAGAGATGGATTTCACCTTGTTTATTTCGATATGCACCCGCTTTTTTTTTTCATTTACAGTAACGACTGCATCCTCATCTAATGCTAAATCCTCCAGCCTTTTTTAATGATTTCAAACTTTCTTTGTATTGGCATACATTCTTGAGAATAATATACTCCTTATCGCTTAGAAAGGAAAATGGGAGACAATGACAACATCATTTAACGTAATCTTATGTCCATCCCTTGTGTTGGATTATTATTAACCATCATAATCCTCCTGTAAACATTCTGATATGCTTTCCAATAATGAATGTAGCAATGCAATTTCTTGAACAATTCAAATGGAAATAAAAGGTAGGTCTATTTACGGATGAACTTCAATTTATGGAGAAATATTATTTCTGAGCTTAGTAAAATAACATCATGAATTATGGAGTGATAACCTTGAAACGTTTTGCTATACTAACCGTTTCTTTTGCATTTGTCATTTCTTTGCTTTCTACTCATTTAGTACAAGGTCTTGATACAAAAGCTTATCACTTTGGCTTCAAGAAGAGTAAAGAAGGAAAGCTTGCATCGATTGCACAAGAGGGTTTTCTAGAAATTGTAAAGAAAAACGGGGCGATTTTTCTTGGTGATACGAACAAAAAAGAGCTTTATCTCACTTTTGATAATGGTTATGAAAATGGATACACGATCCAGGTACTTGATATTTTGAAGGAGAAAAGAGTGCCAGCTACCTTTTTTGTAACAGGACATTATGCAAAAAGTGAGCCTGAACTGTTAAAGCGAATGGTTGCTGAAGGACATATTATCGGTAACCATTCTTGGAGTCATCCCGATATGACCCGGATATCGGCTCAAAAGATCAAAGAAGAACTAGATAAAGTAAAAAAGGAAGTTTCTTTGGTCACGGACCAAAAAGAAATGAAATTCATGCGACCACCACGAGGGATCTTTAGCGAGAAGATGTTGGCTGTGAGTCGTGAGCTTGGGTATACCAATGTGTTTTGGTCGATTGCTTATAAAGATTGGGACACAAACGATCAAAAAGGTTGGAAGTATGCCTATGACAAAGTGATGAGTCAACTTCATCCAGGCGCAGTAATCTTACTCCATTCTGTATCCAAAGACAATGCAGAGGCTTTAAGAAAAATTATTGATGATGCAAGGAAGCAAGGATATGAATTTAAAGGGTTAGATCAGTTGAAAGTAAAGAATTATAATTAAGATTCGATATTTTTCCCTCATAAAACTGAAAAATATATAGAACACTATATAAATCGGAATCACATTTTAAATACAAACTTCTTTGAAAGCAAGATGTACTTATGGTTGAATTAATGGGAATGCGAATTAAGACATCGAAAAATGATGTCTTTTTTTATGTCTTTTTTCTCATTTGTTTTGACATTTTCCTGACATAATTCCTGTCTATGATAGACGAGTGTAAAACATTTGGAAAGGAGTCAATATTATATGCTTAAGCAATTATTTTCTAAAAATAAGCAAGAAATAGAAAATGGTGAATCCGATGACCTTATTAATTTTAGAAAGAAGAGGCAAAAGAAAATCGTTATTATTACATTTGTTCTCATAGCGGTATTTGCCGGAGGAGTGTATGGATATCAGAGATTATCGGCACCAAAACCAACCAATCAGGCGGTAAGATTGATACCTGTTCAAAAAGGAGATGTGACTGAAACAATATCAGCAACAGGAACTGTTCAAGCGACAAAAAGAGTCGTTTTAAACTTTCCAAACGGTAGCGGTAAAATTACAGCGGTGAATGTAAAAGTTGGAGATCAAGTAAAAGCTGGGCAAGTATTAGCAACTGTTGATTCTTCTTCATTAAGTACACAAGTTAAAACCGCTCAAGCGAATCTATCTGCTGCAAAAGCGCGTTTGGAAGAAATGAAAAAAGGAGCCTCAGCAGAAGAAATTGCTGTTAAACAACAGAGTGTGAATAAGGCAAAATTATCCCTTGATATTGCGAAAAGTAATTATGAGGAGCAGAAAAAATTATATAGTGAAGGGAAAATTGATCAACTTCAACTCGAACAAGCAAAGAACAATGTCGATCAAGCACAAGCAAACTATAATCTAGAAGTTGCTCAGTTGAATCAATTAAAATCTCCGCCAAAGTCATCAGAACTACAAAGTGCACAAGCGAGCGTAGACCAAGCATATTATCAATTACAACAAGCACAAATCGACTTAGCAAATGCGACGTTAAAAGCACCAATGGATGGGGTAATCGTTGAGGTAAACGGCGAAGTGGGGGAGATTCCATCTAGTGGTGGTGGATCGAATAATGGATCAACAGGTAACTCTTCCTTAAGCAATTCAACATCTTCTGGTTCGTCAAAGAGTTCAGGATTTATTGTCATGGATAATTCAAATTCTGGCGAACTTGAAGTTATATCGCAAGTAAGTCAAAACGACATTGGAAAAGTGAAAATAGGTATGAACGCTACATTTACCACGACTTCTTTTGAAGGAAAAAAGTTTACAGGCAAAGTTACCGCAATCTCTCCTGAAGCAACAACACAATCAGGAGTTACAACATACAGTGTAAAGCTTTCTGTGGATAATAAAGAACAGTTATTAATGCCAGGCATGACAGTAAATACAACTATAACAGTGGGAACTCATACTAATACACTGTTTGTACCTGCAGCCGCACTAAAGGAACAAAATGGTAAGATGGGTGTAATGGTACAAACTACAAATGGTCAATCTCGATTCCAAGAAGTAACGATTGGCTATTACAGTACAGATAAAGTAGAGATTCTATCTGGACTAAAAGAAGGAGATCAAGTCGTATTGACCTTCCAACTTCCTTCATCGACGAACAATCAAAGATCTAATCAATTCCGGTTACCTGGAACAGGAGATAATCGCAATCCCCTAAGAGGTGATCGCTAATGAAAACCGTAATCAGAATTGAAAATTTGAAAAAAGTTTATCAAATAGGAAATCAGGAAATACAAGCGCTTCGTGAAGTAAGCATGGAGATCAAAGAAGGAGATTTTGTCGCCATTATGGGGCCTTCAGGATCTGGTAAATCAACCATGATGAATATCATTGGTTGCCTTGATCACCCTACTTCAGGAAAATACTATTTGGATGGTTACCCGATATTAAATGCGCATGATGATGAATTATCATTCATTCGAAATCGCAAAATCGGTTTTGTTTTTCAAAACTATAATTTACTCCCAAGAACATCTGCAGTAGAGAATGTTGAGCTTCCACTTCTTTATGCAGGTATTTCCGCAAAAGATAGACGAAGAAGAGCTGTTACTGCACTTAAAAGTATGGGTATGGGAGATCGACTTCTAAATAAACCAAATGAGCTTTCAGGTGGGCAACAACAACGGGTAGCTATTGCTAGGGCCATTGTCAATGATCCTGTTATCCTTTTAGCTGATGAACCTACAGGTGCGTTAGATACCCAAACCAGTGCGGAAATTATGGGAATTTTTCAAGAGTTAAATGATAAGGGGAAAACCGTCATTTTAGTCACTCATGAACAAGAAATTGCGGAGTATGCCAAACGCATCATTCGATTTCGTGATGGCCAAGTTATCTCCAATGAGATCGTGTTGAATCGGCGAATGGCTAAGCGTAAGGATGTGGTAAAATGAGTTTTATAGAGAGTATGAAAGTCTCCCTACGAAGTATTCGAGCAAATAAATTACGTTCATTTCTTACAATGCTTGGTATTGTAATTGGAGTATCTGCTGTGATTGCAATGGTATCCATCGGTCAAGGGGCATCATCAAGCATAACCTCCCAGATTAATGGTCTAGGTAGTAATTTACTTATTGTTTCCTCAGGTCAAGCAAAACAAGGTAGCGTAAATTTTGGTGCAGGTTCATTAAACACCCTAAGCCTAAATGATGCAGATGCTATCGCAAAAAAAGAATCGATTGCTGCTGTTGCTCCAACGGTTAATAAACAGTCTCAAGTCGTATGGCGTGATCAAAGTTATACGACAAGCATTGAAGGCACTACGGAAAAATATTCGGAAGTAAGGAATACAAAAGTACAGCAAGGGCGGTTTATTAATCAGTTTGATGTGGCGGGCCAATCAAACGTAGCTGTAGTTGGTCCTGAAGTGGTGACCAATTTATTCGGAAGTATGAATACCGACCCAATCGGTCAAACCATTCAAATCGATCAAATACCATTTACGATTATCGGTGTTCTAACAAGTCAAGGTAGCTCAGGTATCATAAATAATGATGATCGTGTCATTATACCGATTACAACAGCAATGAATCGGTTATCAGGTCAAACCAATATTCGAACGATCTATGTGTCAGCGAAATCTTCTGATATGATGGATCAAGCACAATTTGATATTCAACAAGCATTAAGGGAGCAACACCATATTTCACCTCTCGATGATGATGATTTCCAAATTAATTCTCAATCACAGATATTAAATACAGCACAAGGTATTACTTCAATTATGACCGCCTTATTATCTGGAATTGCAGGAATTTCTCTTCTTGTGGGTGGAATTGGGATTATGAATATCATGCTTGTCTCCGTTACAGAACGTACAAGAGAAATCGGGATTCGAAAGGCAATCGGAGCCACAAAAGGGGATATTCAAAGACAATTTTTAATTGAATCCATGACCCTTAGTTTATTTGGTGGATTCATTGGAATTCTAATCGGTATAGGTGGAGCAACACTCATTAGTAAATTTACCAGTTTAACGACAACGATTAGTTTAAGTCCAATTCTTTATTCTTTTTTAACCTCTGTGATCGTTGGAGTCGTTTTTGGTGTTTATCCTGCAAGGAAAGCGGCTCAATTAAAACCGATTGATGCTTTACGTTATGAATAAAAAGGGGGAACAGCTTGATTCAAACAAGCTGTTCTTATAATATTCTTTATACAACAGAAGGTGAGACTGTATGAAATTTATCGACCGAACAATAAATGTTCTCGGTTTCTTAGTTGCTGTATTGTCAATTTCAATGATTCCAATATTTTATTTCTATTATAATAAATCTGCATTTTTATTTGGTATAAGAGAAAGAGGCCTCAGTAATCAATTAGGGGCCATGGGTTTAATATTTGGAATATCCGCTTTAGGAATTTGGGTATCAAGAAAAATTTATGTAATAATGAAAAAGAAAAAGCTAAATGATCGAGGGGTACTACGCCACCTTACAACTTTCTTGCATAAACATCATGTCCTTTTGGGATGGATTACCATTTTTTCATCAACAGCTCATGGGATCTATTATCTCCTGAATTATCCGAATAAGCAGACTGCAATTATTACGGGTATCATTGCTTGGACAATTTTAATATTGTTATCTTTGTTTGGTGTTGTAATGGAGTACAAGTTAAAGGAAAAGATGAAGCACAAAAAGGTACGTATTTATCATTTTATGTTAGGTTTGTTCTTCATTGTTGGACTTATTATTCATGTCATGTGAGGTGAAATATGAATCGATTAAAGTTAGTGGTCTCAATTATTGTGTTAGTCCTATTAATCATGACTACTGGCAGTACTTTTTACTACAAAATAAAAAATCCTTCCCAAATTATAGAAGACAGAAGCAGATTTTACCATAGTCATCAATTAAGGACACTAGGTATTAAGAGCTAGGGGAGAAGACATTATGAAAAAAATAATGGTTGTTGAAGATGAGTTATCTATTTCAAAAGTTTTAAGGGCATATCTAAAAAAAGCCGGTTATGAAGTTGAGTTAATATCTAGTGGGGAAGAAGCAATAGAAAAATTTTCGGAATATAAACCTTCTTTGGTTTTATTAGATATCATGTTGCCAGATGTAGATGGATGGACCGTACTTCATTTTATTCGTGAAAGAAGCTCATGCCCAGTTATTATGTTAACCGCATTGGGACAAATAAGCCAAAAATTAACTGGGTTAAATCAAGGTGCAGACGATTATATTACAAAACCTTTTGATCCATTAGAAGTGGTTGCAAGGGTTGACGCAGTACTTAGAAGATCAACTCTTATCATCAATCAGGAAAATATCAGATATTACGGAACATTAAAGATTGACTTTAAAGCCCACCGTGTGTATTTGCATGGACTAGAAATGGAGTTACCACCACGTGACTTATCTTTGTTGCTCTTTCTAGCTAGACACCCTAATCAAACGCTTACAAGGGAGCAATTGATTGAACAAGTATGGGGAATGGACTATGAAGGAAGTGATCGGGCTGTAGATCTTGCGATTAAGCGAATACGCAAGGTACTAGATTTGTGGCCTTCTTCTGAAGGAGAAATAAAGACGATACGAGGAATGGGGTATCAGTTCAGTGTTTATGAAAAAGAATGAGAGAACTCCATTGCTACGTTATTGGACTGCACGTTATCTAATCACCCTATTTGTAGGTCTCGCGATTGTTGGCCTCATTACAACTTTATGGATTTACAAACTGGAAAATCAAAAAAGAATTGCGATTGCTCGTTTTGTCGCTGAAGATATTTCTGAACGAATTGTAGACACAAAAGGAAATATGAATGCGGAACCTGTTTTATCAGGATTCCTTAAAAGAAGAGAATACTTTTTTGATTTTGGAGCAAGAACTTTATTACTGATCATTGATAATAAAAATAATTTAGTCTTTAGCGATAACCCTATATTTCAGCCGGACATTCTTCAAAGAGTAACATCAGTATTAACTCAGAAAGATAATGTTGTTAAAATTAAGGGCATACGAGACCGAGAACAATCTTATCTTGTCAAGAAAGAAATTAAATATAATCAACAAACGATTGGATGGGTTCTTATTGTTTTTCCACAAGCAAAAGTTACCTTAAACAACGAACAATTACAGCTTCTGATTATACTGTTGGTAAGTTTAGCGCTATTAGGATGGGGAGTGATCTATTTATTATCCAGAAAACTCTCTAAGCCAATAAAAGATGTCGTCGATGCCGCAAAGCAAATTGTGGAAGGAAATTACGACATTCTGATGGATAAAGATATAAAAGAAAAGGAAATTTATGAGTTGATTGACTCTTTTGAAAATATGTCTAAGCGTTTAAAACAGCTTGAGATGATGAGAACAGAGCTTCTAGCAGGAGTCACACACGAATTGAGAACACCAATTGCTTCCATTCGGGGACTTATCCAATCAGTGAGAGATGAGGTTGTAACGGGTGAGGAAGCAACTGAGTTCTTAGAAATCAGTATGAAGGAAACAAAGCGGCTTCAGAAAATGGTTGAAGATTTATTGGATTTCAACTCGATGATTATTGGTGAGTTTAGACTTCAATTGGAAAAACATAATATCAATGACCTTGTTCGAGAAATCAGTCACCAATGGTTGATTGGACAAGAAAATTACATCGAACTTCATACCTCATTACCTGATCAACCAATTTATGTTATGACCGATTCAGCAAGAGTTCAGCAAATTCTATACAACTTACTTAACAATTCAATTCAGGCAATGAATCAAACGGGTAGAATCGATGTTATTCTTTATCAGACTAATGATGATATTCGGATTGATGTCAGAGATAATGGTCCGGGAATAGCTGAAGAGGAGAAAGGTTTAATTTTTGAACGGTTTTTTCGCGGAAAGGCAAAGAAAATTAAAGTGCGTGGTTTGGGATTAGGACTCACGTATAGCAAAAATTTAGCAAAAGCTCTAGGAGGTGACTTGATCTTAAAAGAAACATCAGAGAAAGGGACGACCTTTACACTGATTTTAAATCGTGAAAAACCAAAATCTTAAAAAATAATAGACCTCCAAGTGATAGAGATAGGAGGTTTTATTTTCATTTATATATTTTTTGATTTCTGCTAAGAAGAGATCGCCATACTTTTGCAGTTTATTTTATCCAACGCCTTTAATCGATAAGAAAGATTCAGCATCTAATGGATATTATTTAGCCATTTTGGGTCATTGAGTCTCCAATAAACGAATAATATCTTTTTTTACTTCAAGGGTGGCTGTTGCAGTAAAAGCAGCCATAACAGGTCTTTGTGGCAATTGTTTGATAAACGAAGAGATGGGACGATAACTTAAGTCGAAAATCGTGGCCCCATTGGGATACACAGTTCTAAAACGCTCGTAGCCATAGTATTTCTTTAGTATTTCCTGTGCTATATCTATCATGCCGGGTTACTCCTTGAAATAATCTGAATCGTATATTAATGGATTTTTAGATAAATGTACCATGAAAATCTTTTTATTTTAATCTGAAATTTATGCCTTATGGAAATGGATATAATAACATTATCAAAATAGAACAAAGAGCTAAATTATTATAAAACATCAAACTGCAAAAAAAAGTAGACCTTTTGTTACTAAAAAAGGTCTGCTTTCATATATTATTCGCCTAGGTCCACATTGTGGTACACTTGTTGAACATCTTCTAAATCTTCTAATGCATCAATCAATTTTTCGAATTGTGCTTGTGCTTCTTCTGGAAGAGTTATTTCATTTTGGGCAAGCATGGTTATTTCTGCAACTGTAAATTCGGTTATGCCAGCATTTTTAAATGCCTCTTGTACTGCATGAAACTGATCAGGTTCAGCATAAACGATAACCGATTCATCTTCTTCTAAAATGTCACGCGCGTCTACATCTGCTTCCATTAATATCTCAAGTATCTCATCTGCTGTTTTACCTTCAACGCCAATCACAGCCGTTTCATCAAACATATAGGCTACAGATCCACTGACTCCCATATTTCCACCGTTTTTATTAAATGCAGAACGAACCTCTGCTGCTGTACGGTTCACATTATTTGTCAATGCATCTACGATTATCATTGATCCGTTTGGTCCAAAGCCTTCATAACGAAGTTCGTCATAGCTTTCATCCGAACCACCTTTTGCTTTTTCAATCGCACGGTCAATAATAGCTTTCGGTACATTGTATGTTTTTGCGCGCTCGATCACGAATTTTAGAGTCTGATTTAATTCTGGGTCTGGTTCGCCTCGCTTAGCAGCTACATAGATTTCTTTCCCAAATTTCGCATATATGCGGCTCGTATTTTTATCTTTTTCAGCTTTTTTGTCTTTAATATTGTTCCACTTACGCCCCATACTGTTTCACCTTTCTTTCAACTATGAATCTGCTTAAAATTATTATTATCAAACAACACAAATTAAAGGTGTTGCATTCATTTAACAGATTATATTATAACTCATTCGTTGTACAAGAAAAAGACTGTTACAAAAAACACTGCAACATATTGACATATACTAAAAGGTATGTTACTAAAATAGTGATTAGCACTCAAAGGAGTAGAGTGCTAATAATTTGGTTTGGAAGACAGATGTTTTTTAAATTTGAATCACTACATTAAATAGTTGGACGGGTTTTTCAATTTGGAAGGAGGAAGTTTAATGGGAAAAAAACAGTTTCAAGCAGAATCGAAAAGACTACTAGAAATGATGATAAACTCTATTTATACTCATCGAGAGATATTTTTACGAGAATTAATTTCAAATGCTAGTGACGCGATTGACAAAATATATTACAAAGCGTTAACGGATGATTCATTAAGTTTTGATCAAAACAATTACTACATAAAAGTGATCGCTGACAAGGAAAATAGGACACTGAAAATATTAGATACTGGTATTGGAATGACTAAAGAAGAACTTGAAAATAACCTTGGAACGATTGCTAAGAGTGGTTCTTTAGCATTTAAAACTGAAAACGAATTGAAAGATGGCCACGAAATTATTGGCCAATTTGGGGTTGGATTTTATTCTGCATTTATGGTAGCGGATAAAGTTACTGTCATTAGTAAGGCTTTAGGAAGTGATGAGGCTTATAAGTGGGAATCTACAGGTTCTGATGGATTTACGATTGAGCCTTATAAAAAAGAGTCAGTGGGAACCGAAATTATTCTAAAAATCAAAGAGAATACAGAAGATGAGAACTATGACGAGTATCTAGATGAGTATCGATTAAAAGCAATCATCAAAAAATACTCGGATTTCATTCGCTATCCTATTAAAATGGATGTGACTAGAAGAAAACCAAAAGAAGGCAGCGAGAATGAATTTGTAGAATACAAAGAAGAACAGATTATCAACAGTATGGTTCCAATCTGGAGAAAAAATAAAAACGAGCTTACTTCTGAAGATTACGAGAATTTTTATAGGGAAAAACATTATGGCTTTGATAAACCTTTAAAACATATCCATATTAGCGTCGATGGTGCAGTAAGATATCATGCGATTTTATTTATTCCAGAAAAAATGCCATTTGACTATTATACAAAGGAGTATGAAAAGGGATTAGAGCTCTATTCCAATGGTGTATTGGTCATGAGCAAATGTTCAGACTTACTTCCTGATTATTTTAGCTTTGTCAAAGGTATGGTTGATTCAGAGGATCTATCTCTCAACATCTCTAGGGAACTTTTACAACATGATAAGCAATTAAAGCTCATTGCGAAAAACATTAAGAATAAAATTAAAAACCAGTTGCAAAGTATGTTAAAGGATGAAAGAGATAAGTATGAAGTATTTTATAAGTCCTTTGGCAGACAATTAAAATATGGGGTTTATAGTGATTTTGGAAGTCATAAAGAAGATTTGCAAGATTTGTTGATGTTCTATTCTTCCAAAGAGAAAAAAATGGTCACCTTAGATGAATATGTATCCAGAATGCCTGAAGATCAAAAATATATTTATTATGCTACTGGAGAAACAGTTGAAAGAATTGAAAAATTGCCTCAGACTGAGTTAGTTGCGGATAAAGGATATGAAATTTTATATTTCACTGAAGATATTGATGAATTTGCAATAAAAATGTTAATGACCTATAAAGGGAAAGAATTCAGATCCGTATCAAGCGGAGACTTAGGTATTGAAACTAACGATAATCAAAATAATGCAGAAGAGAACGAACACAAAGAACTCTTTGACTATTTGAAAAAGGTATTAGGAGACAAAGTAAAGGATGTCAGGGCATCAAAAAGATTAAAGACTCATCCAGTATGTTTTGCGACAGATGGAGAAATCACGATCGAAATGGAAAAAGTCCTAAAGCAAATGCCCGGTGACCATAATATTAAAGCTGAAAAAATTCTAGAAATTAATATCAATCATGAGGTATTCAAGTCGTTAAAAAATGCATTTGAAAACGATAAAGAGAAATTAAACTTATATACAAATCTATTGTACAATCAAGCACTGCTCATTGAAGGACTACCAATCAATGATCCAGTAGAGTTTACAAATGATATTTGCAAAATCATGGTGTGAAAAATGATTATAATTCATTAGGCTAAAAAGGGGCTGTCTAAAAAGTTCATTTAAGTTGAAAATCCGCCAAAATTAAACCCCAAAGAATGTTGATTTTACAGCATTCTTTGGGGTTGCTTTTTTTAGATTTCGGGGTTAAATACTACTTTTTGGACAGCCCCATTTTTTACTTAACCCATGTACAGATAAGTTTTCTGAGAAGTATCAAAAGTAACATTATAATGATAAAATAGGGCATACGGGAAATTATAATAACTCACGATATTTTCTAGGAGGTCATACATATGATTAATAAAATCGGAAAAATCACGTTATATGTAAATAATCAAGAGGAAGCAAAAAAGTTTTGGACAGAAAAATTAAATTTTGTAGTTAAATTTGAACAGCAAATGGGCCCAAATATGACATGGTTAGAAGTGGGTCCAAGTGAGAGTGAATTTACGACATTTGTTTTATATGACAAAAATGTAATGAAGGCTCAAAATCCATCTATGAACGTTTGCCATCCAAATGTCATACTAAGTACCACTGACATAGAAAATGCTTTTACAAAAATGAAGGAAAATGGCGTTGAAGTAGGGAAATTGAAGAAGATGCCGTATGGAAAAATGTTTTCGTTTAAAGACCAAGATGGCAATGAATATCTACTTCGTGAAGACAAATAATCGTTTTGATTACTGCCATTAAAGCATAGAACACAGTTTTCGTCGATAATAATGTACACTTTTTAACTCATTGGGGGGCATTACATAAAATAGAGGAGGTTGCGAACATGATACCAAACAAATTAAAACGAGGGGATGAAATTCGTGTTGTTTCTCCATCAAGAAGTTTATCTGTCGTTAACCAAGCAAATCAAAAAATAGCCATAGACCGCCTTGAATCGCTCGGATTCCATGTGACGTTTGGAGACCATTGTTATGAAAGTGATGAATTTCACTCTTCCTCTATAGAATCGAGAATTGAAGACCTACATAATGCTTTTTCAGATCCCAATGTGAAAGCCATTCTAACTTCAATCGGTGGCTACAATAGTAATCAAATATTGAAGTATCTCGATTATTCATTAATTCAAGCAAATCCAAAGATACTTTGTGGTTATTCAGATATTACAGCATTAGGTAATGCGATATATACCAAAACTGGATTAACCACTTATTCAGGCCCTCACTTTTCTACGTTCGGAATATTAAAAGGAATGGATTATACCATCGATTATTTTCAAAAAGCACTGATGACAGATGAAATCATAGAGGTAAAACCGTCGGATTTTTGGAGTGATGATCCATGGTATTTGGATCAAGAAAATCGAACGTTTATTGAGAATAACGGTTGGTATGTCATAAATGAAGGCAAAGCAGAAGGAGTTATTATTGGTGGAAATCTATGCACATTGAATTTGTTGCAAGGAACTGAATTCATGCCGAGTTTAAAAAACACCATTCTTTTCATAGAAGATGACGAACTCACTTTCCCCGAAAATTTTGATCGGGATTTACAATCGTTGATTCACCAAAAAGGTTTCGAAGAGGTTAGGGGGATTGTTATTGGTAGATTCCAAAAGAAATCTGAGATGAGCAGGGAGATATTGAAGAAGATCATAAAGTCAAAGAAGGAACTAGATACCATACCCGTCATTGCAGATGTCGATTTTGGACATACTTATCCTCAGATTACATTTCCGATTGGTGGAAAAGTTTCGATCGTAGCGAAGGGGAATGAATCGAAAATTAAAATACTTCAACATTGAAATGAACGACTATTTATAGATAAAAGGACTACTTAATTGGGAAGTTCTTTTTGTCAGGAAAGGGGTTATTGATTACAAAATTGAATGACCTATGTTTTGTGTTTCAGATTTAAAGGGATGGATTTAATATCCATTGAAGAAATTCCAATCACTTCCTAACTACAGATCTGTAGCAGCATTGAGTAATCAAGATGGGAAAAAATTTTTTCTGCCCAAGGGAAGGGAATTGTTGTGTGGAGTCGTGCAGAATTAAAATCTAGAGCAATATGATGTTTTTCAATTTCTGTCATATCAAAAGCATCAAACATTTCTTTTTTACTCATTTCATGCCCACTGTTTATTGATTATAATGTTTTTTCGGACGTAACGTTAGAGTCAAAATTATCTTTTCGAAAAGTTATCTTTTCATTCGTACAAAAACTAAGTCTTTTTTGTATATTGAGGATAAGGAAATTTATACCGAAGAAAAGTTAATAAAATGAGGTGAGAAAATGGAGTTGGTTCAAATTGGTGTCATCCATAGCAATTACAAAGAAAGATTCGATGCTCCACGACAAGGAAGGTTATCTGATGAAACACAAGTAATAGAAGTATTTGTCGAGTATATGGAAGGCATGAAAGGAATAGAAAACGTCTCCCATCTGATTGTCCTTTATTGGTTTGATCGAGCGAATCGAAAAAATCCACTGTTTATCAAACCGAGAGAAGGCAATGAAAAAAAAGGAGTATTTGCTACTCGTTCGCCTAATCGACCCAACCCAATTGCTTTTTCTATTACTGAGGTAATTAAAATTGAAGATAATAAAATAACTGTAAAAGGATTGGAAGCTTTAGATCAAACGCCACTTCTGGATATTAAGCCGTACTCTGTTGAAATCGACTGTGTTGATTCTGCTCGTTTTCGTGGGGATGAATTTTAAATTGAAAAACGAACCAGATAAATCACCTAGTTCGTTTGTGAATGAAGTATTTTATAACTCAAGTACATAAGTTAGCCGCGGTAGTATTTCACTGATATATCTTTAACCTAAACGATGCTAGCCCTACCTCTCTAACATCCTTACGGCTCTTTAGCCGATCCAGTGAGAATAAGTCTTAATGAAAGAAATATGAGTAAAACGCCAAATTTTTTATTCACCATATATTTTTAAATGATTCTGAGTTAAATACTACTATAAATAATAACACGTGATAATCATTAAGTCAAATGAGTAGATTTCGATGTTTGTGTCAAGTTTTTGTGGGAGAAATTTTTTACAAATATATACAAATATATTATGTAAGCGTAATCGGTATTTGAGAGTTCCCCTAGGTAGAT
>NZ_SMAB01000013.1 GCF_004342885.1 Tepidibacillus fermentans | reverse complement strand
CTAAATTTCCCCCGTTAACCAAGAATTCTATCCCTATTATACAAAAAAACCTGTAGATTTGGCCACTAGTTAGGGACTTTGTCTACAAGCTGAAACTTCAGCTTTGTTGGCTGAAGTTTTTTTAGCGGATCGGAGCAGCGTTAGAACATACAAGCCAGTGATACAAACCTATTTTTATGGAATTATTCCAAAGCTTTGATGATTTGTTTCATAGCATTTCGTACATAAGCCTCGATCTGACAAATATCATCTTTTGTGGCTTGATGGATATGAATCCCCATTAAGACGGAAACCGTACGATGTAATGTCTGAGCAGCTAATTCTGCAAACTCCCTTGCCAATTCACCCTCTTTGTGGTGCGGAAGTTGTGTCACCTCAACATGAATTTTATTTTCGTTCACGTAAGCAGTTGCTACAGCACCAATATGAGCTACTCCACCTGAAACAAGAATGACCAAGTCTTCTCCCATCTTGAAATGTTGAATCTGAATCTGATATGGATTCGTCATGTTCCTTCACTCCCACCGTAATTCTAGTTGATCTCCGTGTTTAATAGGTGAATGAAATTCTGCAGGTTCACCGTTAATTCGCAGAACATATCGACTTGCTCCTTGAGGCATTGATATTGAAAAATCAATATAACGAAAAACATCACTAAATGTGGGTTGTTCCTGATTTTCAATCATTTCAATTAGACTATTTGGCTTGAGCGGATCATTAAGAGAAGCCTTTTTTTTGTTGACATAGATTTGCAGCTCCTTAGGCTGAAGGATCAGAGGTTGTCCATTAAAGGTAACTTCAATTTCAAAGAAAGGAAATATATGCTTTTCTTTTTCAACTAAGTCACGAACCGTTGGAAATGGCAATTCTTCTTGATCCAATGTAATGTGATCTCCATTTGCTATAAAGTCTTGCAATGAAACTTCTTTTTGATTTCGATAGATTTTTCTTGGATGATAGGTCAGCGTTTTCGGTTCCCCATTTAAATAGACTTTGATCTCATTTTTCGAATACGGAATGGTTGAATATCCAAGAAGAACCAATACTTCTTCAATGGTGGTAACATGATAGAAGCGAATTGAATCACGATCATGAATAGGGTTTGAATAATCTGCGTCAATCCCGTTGATTTCTACTAAGGGTTTCAATATATAGTCCTTTCCATTAATGGTAATATGATAAGGTTGAATAGGGGAATGGGATAACGTCTCTTTAACGGTTAAAGTAGCGTCCTTTCCATCGATTCCTGGAGTCACTTCAATAATATCTCCATTATGAATCGGGGTATCTAAAGACGCTAATTCACCATTCAGTAGTAGGATTGGAAGAGACCCATATTCACCAGGAAAGAAGCATAACTTGCCATTAATTTTAACAGTTAAACCCATTCCGGGTTTTCCAAATAATTTATTTACAGCGATACCTGCCGCAATAAGCGCATCACCGATTGTCATCGATTTCATTTCAAAGAGCCTTATGATTTCCCCATTTACTTGTAGTGTAATATATTGAATGGGCTTCTCCCTTGAAGAAATCCCAATCCCAATTGGTGTTACCAAATCTGGCCCTTTTAGAATAGAATCTGGCCAAATGATGGAATATTGAATCGCATCGATACTACGAATCGCCACACGCTGAAGGGGGAGTTCTAACTGCTTTGCGATCTTTTCTGTTAATCTAGGTGTTTGACTACCACCACCTACAAGCATAATTGCTTGAGGGGGTTTTCCGTTTAACTCCAGTATTTTTTGTGTAATATGATGAGCCAAATTTTCAATCTCTTGATCGATTTGATCGAGAACCGTTTCTGATTTGACATTTTCGGTGACACCTAAAATATCAGTAATTGTAACTTCTTCTACTGTAGATAATTGTCGTTTTATTTCCTCGGCAATATGGAAGTCTAACAAAAATTGTTGACTAATAGCCTCAGTAATTTCGTCTCCTGCAAAAGGAACCATACCATAAGCAACGACAGTACCATCTGCTGTGATCGCGATATCAGAAGTCCCAGCACCAATATCGACTAGAGCGATATTTAATTTTCGCATCGATGGAGGAATTAAAACATGAATCGCCGCAATCGGCTCTAAGGTTAGAGCTTCCATTTGCAGATCGGCTCGAGTTAACGATGAAATCAACGAATCGACTACCACTCGCGGTAGAAAGGTAGCAATGATTTCAACAGAAGCGATTTTCCCTCGTTGATCGATCAAATTCCCTATGACTTGATGATCCAAATAATAATTGACAACACTATAACCGACACAATGATATTTGGTAATATCTTGATCAGACTGATCTTCTACAATTAGCTTTTGCGCTTGTTGTACTGCAGACAACTCCAATGCACGAATATCTTCTTTTCGCAGTAAAGGTTGCCCTTCAATTGGTAGATCGATTTTTACTCGATAAGTCTTTAATGAGCGTCCTGCTGCAGCAACAGCAACCTGATGTAACAAACCGTTTTTCGCTTCTAACTCTTCTTTCACGGATTGAATTGTTTCTGATACTGCAACCACATCATGAATCTGCCCGTCCAGCATCGACCGATCTTTGTGTTCTTTCATTTTTATATCTTTAATTAGGAATGTCCCATCTTCTAATGGCTGAATAATGACCCCGATCACACTGCGAGTACCAATATCGAGTGCAAATATGGGTGTTTGTTGTGTCAAGTTAAATCTACTCCTTTATAAGTTGAATAAATCTAAGTAAACTTTTCGCCTTGCTCGGTGATAAAAAATGGTTATCTTTTATCTATTCTATTTTAGTTTAGAAAATCCTTGTTCTTCTGGCAATGGAGAAAAGAAAAGAATAGAAGAGTGAAAACGTTTTAAATTTTAGAAAATTCGTGACAGTCGCTCATTGACAGAAAATAACGGTTGAAGTATAATTCATGTAATTTTTTAAACTTGGAAGGAGATGACTAAGGTGAGTAATCAAGAATTAGAAGAGTTAAGATCAAAACTGGATGAGATTAATTTGAAATTGTTAGAATTATTGAATGAAAGAGCAGAGATAGCCCAGCTTATTGGTCATCTAAAAACAAAACAAGGCATGGTAAAGTTTGATCCTGTTCGAGAACGTGAAATGTTGAATGAATTGGTAAAACATAATCGTGGGCCATTTGATGACAATACGGTACGCCATCTGTTTAAACAGATTTTCAAAGCTTCTCTTGAATTACAAGAAGAAAACAAAAACAAACAACTATTGGTTAGTCGTAAACGTCACCCAGAAGATACGATTGTCATGGTTGGAGATACTCCTGTAGGGAAAGAACCTATAATGATTGCCGGCCCATGTTCTGTTGAAAGTGAAGAACAAGTAAATACTGTGGCAAAAGTTCTTGTAGACCAAGGGGTAAAATTAATTCGCGGTGGAGCATTTAAGCCGAGAACATCTCCTTATGATTTTCAGGGGTTAGGAATTGAAGGATTAAAAATCCTACGCCGTGTAGCGGATCGTTATGGACTTAAAGTGGTCAGTGAAATTGTGAACCCTGCCGATATCGAAATGGCTACTGAATATGTAGATGTGATTCAGATTGGTGCTAGAAATATGCAAAATTTTGAATTATTAAAAGCAGCAGGGCAAGTGAAAACACCTGTACTTTTAAAAAGAGGTTTGGCTGCGACCATTGAAGAATTATTATTTGCAGCAGAGTACATTGTTTCTAGAGGAAATTCCCAAGTGATTTTGGTTGAACGGGGAATTCGAACGTATGAAAAATGGACCCGTAATACATTAGATATTCTCGCTGTACCCATCCTCAAGCAAGAAAGTCACTTACCGGTACTCGTGGATATTAGCCATTCAGCAGGAAGAAAAGATATCGCCATTCCAATTGCAAAAGCGGCATTAGCTGCAGGTGCAGATGGAATTATGGTAGAGGTTCATCCCGACCCTTCAGTTGCATTATCGGATGCAAATCAGCAGCTAAACTTAGAAGAATTCACAAATCTGATGTCTGCATTACAGTTACCAGTTACCTCGTCTACCGTAAAATAGAAGAAAATGGGGCAAGAGAAACGTTTTTCAGTTGGAAAACGTTTCTTTTTTTTAGTATACTAAGTCTAAGATTTTTGGAACAATAACTCTCTTAAAAAACATGAAATGGCTTGTATGTTTTAACGCTGCTCCTAATCTTACGGCTTTCCTTGAATTAATAGTTAGTAGGAAAACTCGCTTGCTAAAGTCGCAGTTTATAGAATCATACAAGTGATAATACACAATTGAATGAACGAATATTTTATCGTAGAATAACAATAACTTGATAACGATTTCGTGAACGGAGAGTGTAATTATGCCAGTAACCATTTATGATGTTGCAAGAGAAGCTGGGGTATCCATGGCAACGGTTTCGAGAGTTGTAAATGGAAATCCGAATGTAAAACCGGCTACACGCAAAAAAGTATTAGAGACGATTGAAAGGTTAGGCTATCGGCCAAATGCTGTTGCAAGAGGTCTAGCCAGTAAAAAAACAACCACTGTAGGAGTTGTCATCCCTGACATCTCGAATCCTTTCTTTGCAGAAGTAGTAAGAGGAATAGAGGATATTGCACGAATGTATCATTACAACATTATCTTGTCAAACTCTGATAAGAATGTGGACAAAGAACTTTCCTTAATTAACACACTCTTAGAAAAGCAAGTGGATGGATTATTATTCATGGGAGGGGAAGTAACAGAGGAACATTTGAATATCTTTAAGACGTCAACGGTTCCCATTGTTTTGGCTGCAACAAAAGATTCCCAAAACATGTTTCCATCTGTAGACATTGATCATTATCAAGCCGCAAAAGATGCAGTTGAAGCGTTTATTCAGTATGGACATCAAAGAATCGCTTTAATCACTGGCCCCCTTACTGATCCTTTGACAGGGTTAGCACGTTTTGAAGGATATAAGGATGCTCTTAGGGAAGCAAATATTCCGTTTAGAGAGGATTATGTGAGAGTAGGTAATTACCGTTATGAATCTGGAATGGAGGCAATGAAATTTTTCCTAGAGCTATCCGATAGACCAACTGCTGTTTTTGCAACCAGTGATGAAATGGCAGTAGGTGCGATTCATGCCATTCAAGACAAAGGATTAACGGTTCCAGATGATATTGAAGTTCGTGGTTTTGATAATATCCCAATCTCCTCGATGGTTCGACCATTATTATCCACGGTATCTCAACCTCAATATGATATTGGTGCTGTGGCGATGAGATTTTTAACCAAACATATGAATGAAGAGCCGATTACAGAACAGAATGTGATTCTTGAGCATGAATTAATCAACCGTTCTTCGACAAAATAAATCTGAATATTATCTTTAGGGGGAAAACGATGAGAATCGGCATTATAGGGGCAATGGATGAAGAAATTGAATTATTTCAGGAGGGTATGAGTCACTTACAACAAAAAAAGAAGGCATCAATTCTTTTTTATGAAGGGGAAATGAATGGCAAATCCGTCGTTCTATGTAAATCTGGTATTGGTAAAGTAAATGCTGCAGTCACTACGCAAATCTTGATTGATGAATTTAAAGTGGATCGTATCATTTTTACAGGTGTTGCCGGTGCACTACACCCTGATCTTGACATCGGAGATATTGTTATCTCAACTGCAGCACAACAACATGATGTAGATGTGACTCCACTAGGTTATGAGAAGGGAATTATCCCAGATCAAGAAAAGTCTGTCTTTGAGGCAGACCAACAATTAATCTCATTAGCGAAAAAGGCAAGTGAAGAAGTGAATGAAGGGAAGGTCTTCACAGGTTTGATTTTATCCGGCGATCAATTTATTGCCGATCGAGATCAAGTGCGTGAACTATATGAAACATATGATGGAATGTGTACGGAAATGGAAGGGGCGTCTGTCGCTCAAGTATGCCATATGAATCTAGTTCCTTTTGTGATTATCCGTTCAATGTCAGATAAGGCAGATGGTTCCGCACATGTGAATTTTGTGCAGTTTACAAGACTCGCCTCCAAACGAAGTTATCAGATTGTCGATAAGATGTTGAAAATGATGGAAGGTTAACTTTTTTGGCAGTGTACGAATTAAAAGGAAAGCCTATTATGGTCAATGTCCCATAATAGGCTTTTTTTAATTTTAGGAGCCATAGTTCTCTTCTAAAACATGAAATGGATTGCAAAAATCAGTAAGCTTATTCTAAATTAAATGGAAAAATATTACTTTGTGTTTCTCCATTATTATTTTTAGCTACCACATAATAGTAATTGACTTTATTCTTCGGATTTATCGTGGTACTATTCTTTATTCCTTGATAAATTAAATCAAATTTCCCATCTTTAGATGTACTGTAATAAACAGAATACATAATCACTTGGTCTTGATAAGGATTAGGATTCCATGATAAGACTAGATGCCCCCCTTGAGAACTTACATTTAATCCAGTTGGTTTTTGAGGTAGTGCGGTATTTGGATTACCTGGGTTGGTTGGTTCATCTGGATTATTCCCTGGTGGCTCTGTTGGTTCAGGATTTTTTCCTGCAATATTAGATGGATCCGATTCTAAGCCAGCTACATCAACTGCTGTGACATAATAAGCAAACGGCCCTGAACCTGCAGAATCAGTAAAGGTATAGATACCTGGGCTATTTGTTGTCTGACGAACAACTCCAATTTTTGCAAATCCTATTCCATCTGCTGATGCGCGATAGATTCGATACCCAACAATGTTTTGATTTGTATTCTTACTCCAAGAGATCACGTTTCCGTTGACTGATAGATTACTTGGAGGTGCTGGTTTACCAGTAGACGTTCTAGGATCATTATTCTTTGGCATTTCTTTTTGATAATCTAATGGTCTTGATTTTCCTGGTGGTATCTTATACGGCTCACGAATAAGGAAAATACCTGTATCAACAAATTCATCCGGTGTTTCTGGTTTCGCGACATATGTTGTATTGTTAAACATGATTAACCTTGCTTCGCCTAAACCGTCCTCCAATTGAGTTGGGACATATTTTTGATTAAACCAATCAGTAACAAGATATCCACCCTTTTTCGTTAAATCCGATGGTAACTTGCCAGATGCACTCGATACGGTCATTCGAACGATACCACTTGGTTTGTCAAAGCGAGCATTACTTGGTGATAATGTCGGATCAGCTTTAAATATTGCCTGCATTAATCTTCCCCATGTATCTTGAGGAATACTATGGGGTTTCACTGGATAAGGCAAGTCATATCCAGTCCATACGCTTAAAGTAATCGTAGGGGTATATCCAATAAACCATAGGTCTTTCTCATCATTGGTAGTTCCTGTTTTTCCAGCGACATCACGTCCACTTACATATTTCCGTGCAGTAGTACCTGTTCCTTCCGTCATTACAGTTCTAAGCATATCTGTAATAAGGAAGGCCGTTTGTTCACTAAATACTGCTTCTGGTTTTGATTCATGGGCATAGATCACTTTACCATCTCGATCTTCAATCTTTTCAATCACATAAGCATCCATATGGGTACCACCATTTCCAAAAGTGGAATAGGCGCTTGCCATTTCTTCTGGAGAAGCTTCAAGGCTACCAATTGCAGCTGCTCCCCCTTGTCCCATAAATCGCTTTTCGCTTATTTCATAGCCTAGTTTTTTATAAAATTCATAAGCTTTTTCCGTTCCTACCATTTGGTAAACCTTCACGGCAGGGATGTTATAGGATTTATTCAGAGCTACTCTTGCTGTGATTCGACCATGATATCTTCCATCATAATTGTTTGGTTCCCATTTTTGACCTAAAGGAATATCATCAATTGGCGTTGCTGGTTGTATTTTTCCTAGTTCCAGCGCAGGTGCGTAGTCGAGTACAGGTTTAATGGAAGAACCTGGCTGTCTCTTTGCAGCAGCGTGGTTCACTTGATAGTTTTCAAAATCACGGCCACCCACAGACCCTAGAATTGCACCTGTCTTATTATGAATAAGTGTAGCACCGACTTGCAGAAGACGATCATTCAGCCTTTTCCCTTGATACGTATAATCAATCGGACGCGGGAAATTTTTTGGATTATTGACAACCTCATTCATTGCTTCATAAATCTTCTTATCCAAAGTGGTATAGATTTTATAACCACCAGTAACAAGTTCTTGTTTCGCATTTTCAAAAGCATCATCATATTCAGATGAATCTAAAGCAACTCCGCGACTTTTAAGAATAGCTTGGGCGGCTTTTGTCTCAATCTCTTGCATAAGGTACCCATACTTATTTGTTTCTTTTTTCCCGGTTTCAGCATGAAAATGAGCTTTAATATCATAATTGATAGCTTCATCATATTGTTGTTGATTGATAAAACCTTCTGTTAACATCGCTTTTAATACTAATTCCTGACGTTTTTTTGCAAGTTGATAACCTTCTTCATCAAACCCATTCTGATTGAATGCAGAATAAGCAGTGGGTCTTTGCGGAATTCCTGCTAAATAGGCAGCTTCAGCGACATTTAAGTCTTTTGCATCTTTATTAAAATAGCCTCTTGCAGCAGCCTGAATTCCGTAAACATTTTTAAGATTTGCTGCTTTTCCAAATGGGATTTTATTGAGATAGGCTGTTAGAATTTCATCTTTTGATAATACTCGTTCCATTCGTAAAGCAAGTAAAATTTCTTTAGTCTTTCGTGTATAAGTTTTTTCTAAAGAAAAAAATGTATTTTTGGCTAACTGTTGCGTAATCGTACTACCACCAGTTTGAACTTCACTACCTGATAATTGCTGAAGTGCAGCACGGGCGATCGCTTTTAGGTTAATACCATTATGATTACGAAAATCTCTGTCCTCAATCGCGATCACCGCATTTTTCACATTATCGGAAATTTGATCATATGGTACAAAAACACGAACTTCATCTGTTTTAAAATCGCCGATCTTTTCTCCATCTGCCCAAAAAACAGATGAGACTAAATTATTTTTAAAAACTTGGTTTCGAATTTCTTCATCGCTGCGCACAGGTTCATCTTTAACGACGGCTGCGACCAAACCTGCTGCGGTTCCAATCCCAAGGAAAATCATGACAAAGAGTGCAATAAGCCCGTATTTCAAAATGTGTTTCCATTCCCTTTTTCTGTTTTTATTTTTATTCGGTGAATTGGTTTGAGACATATCTATTCCCCCTTCATGAGCAGTATTATATCATAAACTCGTCTTACTTTTGTTGGGTACATTCGTAGGTGAAAAAAGAAAAGACTCTCACCTTAACCAAACGCTTTTGAAAAAGTAGGGAGAGTCATTTTTATCTTTAAATTTCGTTTAATTTATGGTGAACAAATTCTGGTAGAGAAAAACTATGATATAAAATATCTTTATTGACATAACGAGTTTGTTTATCAAAAGGAATATTTGGAAGTAATTGATCGTACTTCTTTGATCCAAGGGTGAAACTCCAAAATCCTCCCGGATATGTGGGAACAGTCGTCATATATAAACGGGTAATCGGAAAAAGAGTTTGAATATGTTTATACGTTTGTTTAAGAACATCAAAATGTAAGAGTGGGGATTGACTTTGACAAACCATAATTCCATCTTCTTTCAATGCTCGATATATATGATGGTAAAATTCATATTCAAATAATTGTTTGGCTGGCCCAATGGGATCAGAAGAGTCAACAATAATAACATCATACTGGTTGTGATGGTTTTTTACAAATTCAACTCCATCATGATAAATCAATTCAACACGTGGATCTGAGAGATCCCCGGAGATTTCAGATAAATATTTTTTGCTAGCTTCAACGACTAGTTGATCAATTTCAACGAGATCAATTTTTTCTACTTGATCATATTTGGTAACTTCCTGTGCGGCGCCTAAATCCCCACCACCAATGATCAAGACCCGTTTTGGGTTAGGATGAAAATTCAATGGGATATGAGAGATCATCTCATTATAGATATAGCCGTCTATTGACGTAGTTTGGACCACACCATCAAGAACGAGCATACGGCCAAAATCATAAGAATCCAAAATCATGACATCTTGATAAGGAGATTTTTCGAAGTAAACGATCTCCCTAATACGATAACTAATTTTTAGATTTTCACGTTCGTCTTCAGTAAGCCAATATATATCATTCTCTTTTTTGATGTAACTTGGCAGTTGTTTCATTTCCAACCTCCTACAATTTAATTCATTTGCTAAGAATCGTTTTTTATTGTAACAAAATTCGTTTTTCATATCCAACATATGTAGATAAAAATCCTCACACAAATAGTTGACTCAAGTTATTCGGTAGTTCATTGATAAAACAATAAAAGCAGAAGTAGGAATGTATAAACTTGAATTAAAGAATCTAATTTTTTCAATTGGTTTATCTAATCATTCTAAATTGTAATTTTGAGTTTTATAATATGAAATTTGCGATAAATCAATTTTTATGCTATAATTTTGCAAAACTTATAGAACATATAATCCTTGCAATGAAGTTGAAAAAAGTAATGAGAGTGGAAAGTAGGCTTACTGGAATTGCTTTTCAGAGAGCTGGTGGATGGTGCAAACCAGTACAACAGGAAAGCTGAATTACCCACTTGAACTGAATAGATGAAATGAAGTAGTCTATTCCGGCACATACCGTTATGAAAATGAGGAGAATAGCGTTTGTTCTATTCTTAGATTAGGGTGGTACCACGTATTCAAACCACGTCCCTAAGTACAGGGATGTGGTTTTTTTTACCGCATAGGAAAGTTTAACTTCATTAAATTAATAAAGTAAAGTTAAACTTGAACGATCGGCATAAAAAACTTCCGCAAAAGAAGGACTCGACTACGTCTTCGAAAGGACTTCGATGGGAGTTTTTTTACTGTTAAAAATATCGAAAGGATAAATCAAGTGGAGGTAAAAATCATGAACGAGATCGAATTAACGAAAGAACAACAGGAAGAATTAGCACGACAATGGGCGATTTTAAGCCGGGGGGCAGTGGAAATCATCCCCGAAGATGAATTTAAACAAAAACTAGCGAGAGCCATCAAGAAAACAACACCATTAAAAGTTAAGTTAGGCTTAGATCCATCTGCACCTGACATTCACATTGGTCATACAGTACCCTTGCAAAAACTAAAACAATTCCAAGATTTAGGACATATTGTACAATTGGTGATTGGCGATTTCACTGGTCAAATTGGCGACCCAACGGGAAAGTCGGAAACGAGAAAACAGCTCACTCCCGAACAAGTGAAACAGAATGCAGAAACGTATTTAAAACAATTGTTTAAGATCCTTGATCCTAAAAAAACAGAAGTCAGTTACAACAGTACTTGGTTAGCACCTTTAACCTTTGCAGATGTTGTGAATTTAGCTGCAAAAATGACTGTAGCGAGAATGTTAGAGCGAGATGATTTTGAAAAACGATTCCGGGCAAATCAATCGATCAGTATTCATGAATTCTTCTATCCACTGATGCAGGGTTATGATTCTGTTGCTCTACATTCTGATGTGGAGTTAGGTGGAACCGATCAAAAGTTTAACTTATTAATGGGTCGCCATCTCCAAAAAGAATTCGGTCAAGAACAACAAGCCGTTTTAATGCTTCCATTAATTGAAGGACTTGATGGTGTACAAAAAATGAGTAAGAGTTTAGGAAATTATATTGGAATTGATGAGGCTCCAAATGAAATTTATGGGAAAGCGATGTCGATTCCCGATGAATTAATGGTCAAATATTATCAATTAGTTACCGATCTACCTCATGAAGAAGTAGAAAGAATGGTGAATGGGCTTCAAGATGGAACGATTCACCCAAGGGATGCGAAAATGAAATTAGCCTACACCCTTGTTAGAATGTATCATGGAGAAGAAGCAGCACAAGAAGCAGAACATCATTTCAAAACCGTTTTCCAAAAACGGGATATTCCAGAAGATATTCCAGAGGTAACGATTAATCAGGGGCAATTCGAAAATGGCCAAATCTGGATCGTAAGGCTGTTAGTGGATCTTGGCTTAGTTCCCTCAAATGGAGAAGGACGCCGGATGATCCAACAAGGGGCTGTGAAAGTGAACGGTGAGAAGTGGGAAGAAGTGGATGCGAATATTTCCGTAGAAGATGGAATGATTATTCAAGTTGGGAAACGTAAATTTGCGAAGATACGATTGGCTTAATGAAAAAAGAAGTAACCCCATGCGAAAAAAAAAGCATCCAACAAAATGTTGGATGCTTTCCTTCTAAGAGGATTATCTGGAATAGAACTCAACGATTAGTTTTTCGTTGACTTCTTGTGGTAATTCAGAACGCTCTGGTAAACGAACCAATTTACCTTCCATTGCTTTTTCATCAAAAGTTAAGTAATCTGGTAGGTAGTTGCGATCTTCTAGAGCTTCTCTAATGATCGCTAAATCACGACTTTTTTCGCGAAGACCAATCACGTCACCTACTTTTACATGGTAGGAAGGAATATCAACCTTTTTACCATTTACAGTGACATGACCATGGTTCACAAGTTGACGAGCTTGTTGGCGAGTACGAGCAAGACCTAAACGATAAACTAAGTTATCTAAACGAGTCTCAAGTAATACCATGAAGTTTTCACCAACAACTCCATGCATTTTTGTTGCTTTAACAAATAGGTTTGCGAATTGCTTTTCGCTTAAACCATACATATAGCGAAGCTTTTGCTTCTCATTTAATTGTAGACCATATTCGCTTAATTTTTTACGTTGGCCTGGTCCATGTTGTCCTGGTGGATAAGGACGTTTCATTTCTTTTCCTGTACCACTTAAAGAAATTCCAACACGACGACTTAATTTGTGTTTTGGTCCTGTATAACGTGACATATAAAACAAATACCCCTCTCGAAAATTTTTAATATTAGAATGGTCTAATATGACGTGCTCAATTTGTGATCACATAGAGTTGGGATAGCTACAATCTATGTCTTATAAGCAAATTCAGCCGCTGGCTTATAAGCACAAAATGAGCGAGGGTGTTCACGTCTTTCTTTACCATATAAAATGATAAAGCTATCCAATATCACAACTTATATAATAAAACTTTTTTATCATGTGTGTCAATATTGCTCTGGTTTTTCGCTAGAAATATGATAAGATGTTGAAAATACACGTAGAATTTTTGGGGTGATCCATCGATGGCACGGAAAGAAAAACAACGTTTAGATAAAATATTAGCCCATATTGGTTTTGGTACTCGTAAAGAAATTAAGAAATTAGTAAAAGAAAAGCGAGTGAAAGTAAACGAAGAAATTGTCAACGATCCAGGGTTACATGTATGGACAGGTCATGATCGAATTGAAGTAGATGAAGAAGAAGTTCAATATCGTGAGTTTATTTATCTGATGATGAACAAACCACAAGGTGTCATATCTGCGACAGAAGATCGTTATGATGAGGTTGTCATCGATTTATTAGAACCTGAACATGCACTTTTTCAACCGTTTCCTGTAGGTCGATTAGACAAAGATACAGAAGGATTATTACTTCTTACCAATGATGGTCAGTTGGCACATCAACTCTTATCTCCGAAGAAGCATGTATCTAAAACCTACTATGCAACGATTCGAGGAGTCGTTTCTGAAGAGGATGTAGAACTATTTAAACAAGGTGTCGTTTTAGATGATGGGTATCAAACGTTACCAGGGGAATTAAAGATATTAAAATCTGGCCCTGAATCAGAAATTGAGTTAACGATTTATGAAGGAAAGTTTCACCAGGTTAAACGAATGTTTGAAGCGGTTGGGAAAAAGGTAACTTACCTAAAACGGCTCTCAATGGGCCCTTTAACATTGGATGATGACCTTGAACCTGGAGAATATCGGGAATTAACAGATGATGAGGTCAAACAATTGAAAAGTCCGGAATTATATTGAAATAAAGTGAAAAATTTCTTCAAAAATGATTGTCATTTCACAACTTTCTGCATACAATTTATTCAAAGTTTCTATGTTTGCTGAAAACATGAAAAGATGAAAAAGAAGAGTGGAGAGGAGAAGTTAAGATGAGTTTAGTAGAGAAAATAGGTTTTTTTGGTGAGTTTGGTGGGGCATATGTTCCTGAACAATTACAAAAAGTATTGGAACAGTTAGCGGACACTTTTGAACAATTCAAGGATGATACAGAATTCAAACAAGAGCTAGATTATTATTTTAATGATTATGTCGGGCGCCCAAGTCCATTATATTATGCCGAAAGGCTAACCAAACAACTTGGCGGAGCGAAAATCTACTTAAAAAGAGAAGATTTGAACCACACTGGAGCACACAAAATTAATAATGTCCTTGGTCAAGCTCTTCTCGCCAAACGGATGGGCGTAAAACGCATAATTGCCGAAACGGGAGCAGGCCAACATGGAGTGGCAACAGCTACCGCTTGTGCCATGTTTGGGATGGATTGTGTCATCTATATGGGAGAAGAAGACACCAAACGGCAAGCGCTGAATGTTTTTCGCATGGAAATGCTAGGTGCAAAAGTCGTTCCTGTCACCAGAGGAACAAGGACATTAAAAGATGCGGTTGATGTAGCGTTAGAAGATCTGATGGAGAATTACGAAAACACCTTTTATTTGTTGGGTTCTGCGGTTGGACCTCATCCTTATCCAACGATGGTAAAGCATTTCCAATCTGTGATCGGCCAAGAGGCAAGAGAACAAATCTTAGAAAAAGAATCGAGATTGCCCGATTATTTGATTGCAGCTGTTGGTGGTGGAAGCAATGCGATTGGATTATTTGCTCCATTTTATGATGATAAAGAGGTCAAAATGATTGGTGTCGAGCCAGGAGGAAAAGGAATTGAAACAGGGCTACATGCTGCACCACTAAATGATGGAATAAAAGCCGTCATTCATGGTTTTAGGACATATGCGATGATTGATGAAAAAGGTGAAGTAAAAGAAACTCATTCCATTGCCGCAGGATTGGATTATCCAGGAGTTGGACCTGAGCATAGTTTTTATAAAGATTCTAAAAGAGCGGAATATGTCTCTGTAACGGATGAGGAAGCACTAGAAGCATTCCGTACATTGTCCAAGTTAGAAGGAATTATTCCTGCTTTAGAAAGCGCACATGCTGTTGCTTATGCGATGAAACTAGCACCTAAATTAGCAGAAGATCAAATCGTTGTTGTCAATCTATCCGGCCGTGGCGACAAAGATGTTCAACAAGTTTATGATATGAAATCATGAATCAGAAGGAAAATGGATGATGAAGAAAGAATACTTATATTAGCGAACTTGCTAATATAAGTATTTTTTTATGAATTGGAAATTGGCAATCCCGATAATTTTATCAACTCGAATTCCTTATTCTACTTCTAGAGTTGGGGTGATCGTTCTGAAGAAAAAATGGATCATTGGTTTCATAGCTCTTCTTGTATTGGGTCTTTTTATCCCTTTTAGTGGGAAATTCAGTCAATGGATATCTAATTATCAACAACAAGAGGAATGGAACCAAGGCGTAGAAAACCCAGCCAAAAATATTAAGACAACAGAAGTTCCAAAATTAGATCAACTTCTTAGTAAACCAAATCTAATCGAGGAATTAAAAAAGAAACCTTACTTTATTGGTTATAATAGCAATGGCCAATATGGTGCCTTTTTAATGTATGATTCAGAAGAAAAAGCTTACCAAGTTCAAATCTATAACAGTTACACAAATCACGCGGAATATTCATTGCAAATCCCTCTAGAAGAGCCAATAAAATCTAATGAAATCATCTTGGCTCAAGAAGCTTTGGATTTAGGTTATAAAATCAAAATTCCACCTAAGCTATTAGATTGGAAAGGAAAAACGCAAATAAAATTCGTAAAAGAAACTTGGGACCTGACCATTGATCAGAAAAATTCAATACCAGAACTTACGCTAGCGGAAAAGAAGTCAAAAGAAAAATGGAGTTTTTCTTTAAAGGAATGGCCAGAGTGGAATTCATCTAGTGTAGAACTATTTACCCACCCAAAAGATTCCAAACAACTAACCTTTGTTCAACAAAAACCACTATTCGTCAATCTCTCATTATTAACAAATAAAAATAGCAATACAGGAAAGTTGGACGAAATTGATCAATGGCTTTACGGAGATTTCCAGATTGTCTATGATCAGAATCAAACCAATGATCTAAAAGGCTATTTGGCAGTTTCAAAGAAAAATAATGAACCAATTGTTCTCAATCAGCAAACCATTGATCAATGGATCTATCTTGACCCGAGTGGGAAAATGAAATGGTATGGAAATTCAAAAGGAATATTTAACCAAGAAGGTAAATCTGTTTATAAAAAGGAAAATCCTTTTAACTATTCTATTCACCTGATTTATCGAGAAACTTCAAACGAATTTGCCTACTACATGGTCGATGTTTTTGACAAAAAAACTGGAAGATTATTAAAAACATTGATCTATCAATGGGATTCAAAAGAGAGAACGATGAAAATCTGAATCAAATCGTATTTGTTGCAGGAAATTGAAGCCTCTTGATTTAGGGGCTTTTTTGTCGAATTTTTTAGCAAAAAAAGAAGAAAATTGTCAATGAGAAAAAAGTCCTAATATTATTCATAAAAAGTAATGAAAATGAGACTAATGTTATATATAATAAAATTATAATTTTTTTCAAAAGACCTAAACAATTTTTGTATAGATGGGGAATAAAATAGTGAAGACGAAAATATTTTTAGTCCGACACGGACAAACGGATTGGAATATAGAACGAAAATATCAAGGCCAACAAGATATCCCTTTAAATGAAATCGGAAAAGCTCAAGCATTAAAGGTTGCTGATCGATTTTTCAATGAGTTTCAGATTAGCGCAGTTTATTCCAGTAGTTTAAAACGAGCAAAAGAGACAGCAGAGGAAATTGCAAAACGTTTTCAATTAACGGTTCAAATTCATGATGGATTAAGAGAACGAAATTTTGGTTTACTTGAGGGGAAAAAAATTGAAGAGGTTATCAAGCAGTATCCGGGAATCCATATGGGGAATATCGAAAAGTTTGGTTCTTTTGATATCGAACCATTTCATTTATTGAAGAGCCGAGTCTATCTAGCAGTGAAAGAATTAGCAAAACGTCATGTGGGAGAGAGTATTGTTCTTGTAAGTCATGGTGCAGCGATTAATGCTTTGCTTCATGAAGTCAGTAAAGGGAAAGTTGGTTCAGGTGTAACAAAATTAACAAATACAGGGATATCTAGAATGATTTACGATCATCAAGAAGATCAATGGATCATTGAACAAATTAATGATGATTCGCATGTAGATATATAGAGAATGAATATGGGAATAGAAGAAAGAAGAGGGTTAATCCATGGTTTGCTGCAACCAGTTTAATGAGGGTAAAGAAATTCTTTACCCACGTGAACAAATAATTGAGGAATATTATCAAAAAGCGTTAGAAGATGGAATAGACCCGTCTCAGTTTCGCATTATAGAAAAGGGTAATGACATAAAAGACGCACAATTATTAACCGTATTCCATCGATTTTTGCACTTTGTACGAGATAGAGACCTTCTTTTTGAACATGGAATTCTTATTTTGGCCAATCGGGAAGGTAAGGTATTAGAATTGGCCCATCCCTCAGATTTTCCTGATTTTTTCCAAAAAGGAGATTCGGAGTGTTTTGATTGGAGTCTTGAAGCGATTGGACCCAATGCCATTGGTTTAACAGCAAAAAAAGGAATTTCCACTTTTGTAAATGGTTCAGAACATTACCATCATCTTCTTAAAAATTATCAATCAACTTCGGTTCCTATCAGTGATTCTTCCAAGCAAATGATTGGGATTCTTGGCTTTCTATCTACTAGAAATTATAAAGCACAAGCATTAGGATGTTTACAAGGGATTTTAGTAGCTTTTGAATTGGCTTATCTGGAACATGAGAAGTTTGTCGTTTTAGAAAGAGAAGCGAAGAAAAGGGATGCCCTTTTTGATATGACCCAAAAATTATATTCAACGATGGATGTAAATGAGATTTTATCAGAAGCAATCCATACATTTCAATTATTTTATCCAGAAGTACAGATAGAATTATGGTTAACTCAGGAGTATTTGGTTTCAAATCTACCGATTAAACAGTTAATGTTTATTCCAAACAGAGAGGATATCAATGGCCAAGCTTTTTTAGAGGGGAAGTTGATTCTTCGAAGAAGAAAACAAAATGAAAAAAATGGGGAAATTGCTGCTCCTTTACGGGGTAAACAGGGAGTTTATGGTGTAATTCACATTTCCTATGACCAAATTGATACTTTTACTGAAGAGGAAATTAGCTTTATTTCAAACATTGCTGATATTATCGGTATGGCTTTTGAAAAAGCAAAACTTTACCAACAATCAAATCATTTAGTAAAAGAATTACGTGCAATCAACGAACTAACAAAACGTTTGAATCAAAGTTTAACATTGGATACGATTTTGCAGATCGTTATTTCTGAACTAACAAAATTATATGATGCTCAACATGTAAGTGTTTTAAAGGTAAGTGAGAAAAAAGATTGTCTCACTGTTATTGCATCCAATATCAATTCCAATGTCGGTATGATTGTTTCACTTGACAGTGGTTACATGGGGCATGTTTATCAGAATAAAGAGCCGATCATCGTCTCCGATATTCAAGCAAACCAGCAAATTGTCGATCCTTATATGCAAGGTTTAGGGTGCCGATCTTTAATGTCTGTTCCGATCTTATCGAATGATGAAATGATAGGAGTTTTATCTGTTTCTAATTCTAAGCCTTTACATTTCTCCTATGATGATTTTAAAATGTTACAACACTTCGCTCAACATTTAGGATTAGTTCTTACAAATGCATTTTTGCATGAAAAGTTACAAAAGGTAGCGATCACAGATTATCTCACAGGACTATATAATCGATCCTTTTTAGATTCCAAAATGCAAGAATCTCAGAAAAACGATGAATTAGGTTCATTAATTTTATTTGATATTGATGATTTTAAAAAGATAAATGACACTTTTGGCCACCAAATCGGTGATCAAATTCTCATTCAATTCGCGAATATTCTGGAAGGGAGTATTCGTTCCACGGATATTGCCAGTCGCTGGGGTGGAGAAGAGATTGCGTTATATTTACCACAGATTGACACAGATATCGCTTTGCAAATAGGGAAACGAATCTTAAAAAGAGTGGGCCAAGAAACGTCTCCCAAAATCACTGCCTCAGCAGGTATAGCCACTTGGAAACAAGGAGACAAAGACCTAAGCGTGATCTCATTGGTGCGTCATGCTGATCAAGCACTTTATGCTGCAAAACATAAGGGGAAAAATCAAGTGATTGTCTACCCTGCATAGTTTATCTGTTGCCAATAGCAACAGTTTTTTTTTGCTATTCGCCACTTTCTATTCAGTTAAAAAACGTGTAAAATAAAATTGATTGAATTTTCCTGAAAATTGAAGGGGAGGGTAGAAAATGCTTGAAATATCTGAACGGAAAAAGGAATATGATCATCATCTGTTTTCATTTGAAATTCCTACCCCTTTCTCTATAGGAACTGAAAATGCTTATCTCTTACTAGGTGATAAACTCACACTCATTGATTCAGGGCCAAAAACAGAAAAGGCGTGGAAAGCATTTATTTATCAGCTTAATGAAAATGGATTTCGGATTAAGGATATCGAGCAAATTATTTTAACTCATCAACATGTAGATCATAGTGGATTATTAGGAATGATTAAGGAATATCATCCGAAGGTTCGAATTTATACTCATCCATGGACAATTCCTTGGGTAGAAAAGGATCCAAAATTTATTCAACAAAAACTTATTTTTTTTCGGGAGTTATTTTCTGAAAACGGTTTATCTAGGGAGCAAATCCAAGAAATTGAGAATTTTTATTCAGATTTAGATCAATTTATGGATCCAATTAAGATTGATGGAATTTTGGAGGATGGGATGAATCTAGAAGGGCATTTAGGATGGAAAGTCATTCATAGCCCTGGTCATTCATTAGGTCATATTGTTTTATACCATGAAAAAAGAAAAATACTTATTGCTGGGGATCATATCATTGGCCATACATCAGCAGGAGCTTTTGTAGAACCTTCAATTGAGCAAAATGAACCAAGACCTCAATCTGTTGTGGCCTACCAAGAGTCACTAAGAGATTTAAGAAGCCTTCCTTTATCTAGGATTTATTCAGGGCATGGAGCAGTCATTGATGATCCCTATGAAGTGATCGATAATCAGCTAGACCGGTTTGAACGGAAGAAAAAGCAATTAGAGGGCTTTTTGGTTGAAGGGGATTTTTCTGTCTATGAATTGATGAAGCTTACCTATCCCAATCGATACTATAAGCACTTAGCTCTTTACTTCGCTGAGGTGATCGGGCATCTTGATCTGTTAGAAATCGAAGGAAAGGTGTCCACATACAAGCAAGGTCACATTATAAAATACCATTTAGAGAAAAGCAGCAGTCATTAGATGCATACTAATATTTACCATATTATGTTATACTATCAACGACCTGATTATGGGTCGTTATTTGTATATTTCATAAACAGCAACCTATCCCGACTAACATTTTTACTGTGTAACCTGAAATGGCTTGTATGTTCTATTCAGAAATAGTGGGTTTGTATATTCCACAAACAATAGAGCACGTTGGAATATACAAACCTATTTTTAAGAAAATAAATGTGGGAGGAATAGTATGAAACAAAACAAAAACTTTAGCTGGGTGTTTGGTATCGGTTTATTGTTAATTTTTGGACTAATCGCAGCTTTTGTTAGTATGGATAAGGTTCAATGGTTCGACATGCCCATCATTCATTGGGTCCAATTCTTTGAAAGTCCAACCGTTACTACGTTCATGGAGTTTTTTACTTTTGTTGGTTCAGGGAAAATTGTTATTCTGATCATCATTCTAATTTCGATATTTTTCTATACGTTTTTGAAGCATCGTACAGAGCTTGTTTTTTTTATTTTGGTTATGTTAGGATCTCATTTAATAAACAAGGGTTTGAAATTGTTATTTCACCGACAACGTCCTTCATTCCATCAAATTGTTGAAGAAATAGGGTATAGTTTTCCTAGTGGTCATTCAATGGCTGCCTTCACGTTATATGCGACAATTTCATTTCTCTTATGGAAACATATACAATCTAGAACTGGGAGAGTATTAATGATTTTCTTTGCTGTCGTCATGATCTTAGCCATTGGGATTAGCCGGATCTATTTAGGTGTTCATTATCCCAGTGATGTTTTAGGTGGATATTTTGCTAGTGGAGCGTGGTTTGTATTTTGCGTTACGATTTATCAATGGTATTTAGAGAGGAAATTAAAGAGATGAGAAATTCGGTGGGATATTGAGTTCTATTATCTTTTAATGGAGTAAAGTAGGAAAGAGTATAAGAAAAGGGCGAATATAGATATTGAGTCGAAAACGAAACTAGAGTATGATGGGAAAAGTATATATTAGTGGAGGGAAGCGGATGAAACCGAAGGAACAGATTGAGAATCTATCAGCCTACCAACCGGGAAAATCAATGGACGAGGTAAAGAGACAATATAATCTACAACAAGTAATCAAATTAGCTTCTAACGAAAATCCTTTTGGATTTTCACCTAAAGTGAAACAAGCATTGATGGAAGGGCTTAATGAACTACATATATATCCAGATGGTGCAAATCGAAAACTACGTGCAGCTTTAGCAGAAAAATTAGAGGTTTCTGAAGATCAATTGATTTTTGGAATGGGTTCTGATGAAATCATTTCGATGATCGCAAGGACTTTTTTGGAAAAGGGAACTAAAACCATTATGGCCACTCCGACTTTTCCTCAATATCGGAGTAATGCAGTAACAGAAGGAGCAACGATCATAGAAGTACCTCTAAAAGAGGGAAAACATGATTTAGAAACGATGAAGAGTGAAATTACAAAGGAAACGAAGGTGATCTGGGTATGTAACCCCAATAACCCTTCAGGAACATTTGTTAGTGAAAAAGAATTGGTTCAGTTTTTAGGCGATGTACCAGAGGATATCTTAGTTGTTCTTGATGAAGCCTATTATGAATATGCAACCGATCCAACATATCCGAATTCGGTGAAACTATTAGATCGTTATCCGAATCTGATAGTTTTGCGGACATTTTCAAAAATCTATGGTTTAGCTGCCTTACGGATTGGATATGGAATTGCTAAAGCGAATATTATCGATTGGCTGAATCGAGTAAGGGAGCCTTTTAATAATACATCTTTATCCCAAATTGCAGCACTTGCAGCTTTATCTGATCAAGAGTTTATTGAAGAATGTAAGGTCAAAAATGCCAATGGCTTAAAACAACTTTATCAAGGGTTTGAAAAGCTTGGATTATCCTATTATCCTTCACAAGGTAATTTTGTGCTCGTTGATGTGAATCGCCCAGCCGGTCCAATATTTCAAAAACTATTAGAAAGAGGAATTATCGTTCGTTCAGGCGTTGCACTTGGGTTTCCTACAGGCTTACGGATTACTGTAGGTAATTCCGAACAGAATGAGCTAGTTTTACAAGCATTAGAAAAGGTGTTAAACGAATCGGTCTGATATGAAAAAAAAGATCACGATCATCGGTGTTGGACTGATTGGCGGCAGTTTGGCGATCAATTTTAAAAACTCGGGGCAATACCAAGTAATTGGCTATGATGTAAAAGAACATCAATTACAAATGGCGGAAAAGCTTGGTGTAATTCACCGAGGTGTAATGGACTTACGAGAAGCAGTTAGGGACTCGGATTATACTTTTCTCTCGGCCCCTGTAGGACAGCTATATGATTTATTAGACACGATTCTTGAATTGAAGTTCAAACAAGGTGTTATCATTACCGATACCGGGAGCACAAAAGGAAAGCTTGTTGAATATACGAGTAAGTTTCTAGAAAAAGGTGCATACTTCATTGGGGGCCACCCAATGGCGGGTTCCCACAAATCAGGAGTAAGTGCAGCAAATGAACGATTGTTTGAAAATGCTTATTATGTATTAACACCTGGCCCTAATATCCCAAAGTGGGTTGTTGATGAATTAATCTCTCTATTATCGCTCACAAGGGCAAAAATCATCCAGATGGATCCTTATGAACATGATCAAGTTGTCGGGGCGATCAGTCATTTTCCCCATATTATTGCTGCACTACTTACGAATCAAGTAGCTGAGTATAGTGAACAGAATAAATGGTATTCTCGATTGGCAGCTGGAGGTTTTAAGGATATTACAAGAATTGCCTCAAGTAATCCCGAGATGTGGCGGGATATTCTGATTCATAATCAACAAGTGATGATTGATCTAGCAGAGGATTGGAAACGAGGGTTTGATCAGATCATCCAAATGGTTTCTCAATTAGAGGTTCAAGCGATTGAAGAGTTTTTCCGTTCTGCGAGGGATTTTCGTAACCAACTGCCCGAAAAGGGGAAAGGGGCACTAAATCCGCTTTACGATTTATTTATCGATGTTCCAGATCATCCTGGGGTGATTGGCAAAGTAACGACACTCTTAGGTGAGGCAGAAATCAGTATAACCAATATTCAAATTCTTGAGATTCGTGAAGATATTATGGGGGTATTACGTATTTCTTTTCGTAATGAAAACGATCTTGAGCGGGCAAAAAATTTGCTTAAGGATTCTGGATACCATGTGTACCTCATGGAGTAAGATGCATTCATTACGATGGTTGTCTTGGGTTTCATTGTTAGTATGATAAAATAAATAAGTAAGGAATTGGCAGAGTGATAAACCGCTCTGCTTTTTGTATGCTTAAGCGGGTAGTGATCTTTTTGACAGCTTGAAAATAGTGGGAAACTTAGATTTATGTTAAAATAAAGTTTGTATTGGGAATTTGTCACAGTTTATTTTTAGGAGGGATTTTTTATGAAATATCGTCGTTTAGGAACCACAGGTGTAAAAGTAAGTGAAATTTCCTTAGGAAGCTGGTTAACGTATGGTGGCTACGTTGAAAAAGAAAATGCCATCAAATCCATCCATAAAGCCTATGATTTAGGAATTAATTTTTTCGATACTGCAAACGTTTACCGCCGTGGAGAAGCAGAAAAAGTGGTTGGTGAAGCATTAAGAGGATTTCCTCGTGAATCATATGTGCTGGCGACAAAAGTATTCTGGCCAATGGGAGACGGGGTAAATGACCGGGGGCTTTCCCGTAAACATGTAATTGAACAATGCAATGCCAGTTTAAAACGACTAGGTCTTGATTATGTAGACTTATATTATGCCCACCGTTATGATCCAGAAACTCCCCTTGAAGAAACCTTACGTGCCTTTGATGACTTAATCAATCAAGGAAAAGTATTATATGTAGGTGTCAGTGAATGGACACCAGCGCAAATCGCCGAAGCGATACATATTGCCGATAAAAAATTGTTAGATCGAATTGTCGTGAATCAACCTGTTTATAATATGTTCAACCGCTACATTGAAAAGGAAATTATCCCCTTATCTGAAGCACATGGTATCGGCCAAGTCGTTTTCTCTCCATTAGCTCAAGGGGTATTGACGGGGAAATATAAAAAAGGTGCTCCAGTACCTGCAGCTAGCCGTGCAGCGGCAGATAAGGAAACAAGTCAATTTGTTTACCGCTATTTAACTGATGAAAATCTTGATAAAGTAGAACAGTTAGAAAAAGTGGCGAAAGACTTAGGAATTACCCTTGCTCAATTGGCCCTTGCTTGGGTTTTACGCTTGAAGAATGTATCTAGCGCTCTGATCGGAGCTAGTCGTCCGGAACAAGTGGAAGAAAACGTAAAAGCCGTCGATGTGGAATTAACACAAGATGTACTTGAGCGAATTGAAGAAATCTTAGCGTAAATGAAAAATGAAAAAGGGGTTGAAAAAATGAAAATAGCGGTTATGGGGGCGGGAGGAGTTGGCGCCTATTTTGGTGGCTTATTGGCTCGAAAAGGACATGAGGTATCTTTAATCGCAAGGGGCGAACATTTAAAAGCATTACAAGAGCATGGGCTTACGGTCAAAAGTGTCCATGGTGATTTTCATTTGCCATTAAAAGCAGTAGGAGATCCAAAAGAAATCGGTCCAGTTGATCTCGTTTTATTTACCGTAAAAGCGTATGATACCGAAAAATCTGCAGAACAACTCCTACCCATCTTAAAAGAGGATACCGTCGTATTAAATTTGCAAAATGGAATTGGAAACGAAGAAATTCTAGCGAAAATCATTGGTCAAGATAAAGTATTAGGCGGACTTACCTATATTGAGACGACGATCGAAAGACCTGGGGTAATTTCCCAAAAAAGCGTAAAAAGGGATATTATTTTTGGTGAAATGAATGGGGAGATTACGGATCGAGCGAAAAAATTACAAGAAATTCTGCAAAAGGCAGAAATCCCAACGATCCTCTCAGACAATATTCAAAAAGAAATGTGGAAAAAGTTTATGTTTATTAGCTCCTTCAGTGCCATCACGACGATCACCGAATCGGCAGCAGGTGACATCTTAGCATGTGAAAAAACCGATCGCCTTTTCCGAAAGTTATTAGAAGAAGTTTACCATGTAGCAAAAGGAAATCAGATCGAGTTAACAGAAGATGATGTAGAATCAGCCTACCAAATTGCAAAAAATATGGGACCCACCACAAAATCTTCAATGTTACGGGACTTTGAAAAGAAAAAACAAATTGAAGTAGATACCTTAAGTGGTGCGATTGTGAAATATGGGAAAAAGGTAAATGTTCCTACTCCATACCATGAGATGGTAGACGGTGTTCTTACCTTAAAAGCAACGAAGTTTTAATTTGATTTACAATTATACCAAATATTTTCTGGTAAAATAAATACTTATGGACAATCATAGACGTACAACACTAATGAAAATTTCTCCTTGACAGACAAGCAAAAGATAGGGTAAGATGATGACAATTTAAAGTTAATGTGTTAAATGAAGACTTTAATTTTTAAGGTTGCTAGTTGAGTAGAGATTAGAAAAACAAGATAGCTGAGAAGAGAAGAGCAGAGGAACCGAAGGGAGAAATTGACCAATAAGGCAAGTTGCGCGATGAATGCCTTATTATCATCATACTTTCTGAATTTTATCAGGAAATAGGCCCTGTTCCTATTTCCTTTTTTTATTCTTTCATACACCCCTAATATGAATTCCTCGCTCTTTCTTCTGAAAGATGGGTGATCCCCATTTGGAAAGGAGAATAGAGTATGATTTCCTTCACCGATGTCCTTGAACTTAGTAAAACCTACCGGACCATTCCTTTGGCAAAAGAAGTTGCAAAAAAGAAATTATCTGAGTTGAATCTATCCATCTTAAAAAAGTCGTATTCTTATCTGCTTTTACTAGAAAGTGGAGAACATGGAGAGGAACATGGTCGATTTACCTATCTTTCACCATCGCCATTTCTCATCATCCAATCTAAAGATCAGCAGATTCGTTTATCAGGAGAAGAAGAGGTGATGCGTCAACTAAAAGAAGCAGGGATCGATAGACTGAAAGATCAACCAAAGAAAATGATCGAAATGATCTTAAAGACCTATCGTTCACCAAAGATTCCTACCCTTCCCTATTTTACTGGTGGAGCGATTGGCTATTTTTCCTATGAGTGGGTGAAACGTTCTGAACGAATTGAAACCAAACATCAACGTTCATCACCTTTTTCTGAATTTCATCTAGCATTCATTAAAGAACTTCTCGTTTTTGACCATGAGCAAGAGCGTTTGCTTTTCATTGACAATCTTATCATCGATCCCAATGAAACAAAGGAGAAGAAAGAAGAAAAATACCGTCACACAATGAAAAGCTTGGAAGAAAAAGCGGAATATTGGCGGCAATTTATTGCAGAAAATAGTTCTCCACCAATCGAGATTTCCAAAGAAAAAGAAGAGATCAAACCTTTTCAATCATCCTTTACGAAAGAACAATTTGTTGAGGGTGTGAAACGGTTAAAAGAGGCGATCCGTCAAGGGGAAATCTTCCAAGCCGTTCTTTCTTTGAAACAGTCGATCAAAACGGATGCAGATGCCGTTTTGGTTTATCAAATTCTAAGAAAGATCAATCCTTCACCTTATATGGTGTATTTGCAAATGGCAGATGAAACGATCATCGGTGCATCGCCAGAAACCTTGGTCAAAATCGTGGGTGATGAGATTGCAACATACCCAATTGCAGGAACAAGACCAAGGGGAAAAACTCCTCTTGAAGAAAAGCAATTAGCAGAAGAATTACAAAATGATCCCAAAGAAATCGCCGAACACGTGATGTTGATTGATTTAGCAAGAAATGATCTGGGAAAAGTGAGTCAACCTGGAAGTGTCAAGGTAGCAAAGAAGATGAAGATTGAAAAATATTCCCATGTGATGCATTTGGTTTCAAAAGTCATTGGCAAATTAAAAGCAGAAACGACCAGCCTTGATGTCCTTGAAGCAACATTTCCAGCTGGGACTGTATCAGGAGCACCAAAAGTCCGGGCAATGGAACTGATTGCAAAGTTGGAGCGAGAAGAAAGAGGCCCCTATGCAGGCGCCGTTGCTGCGATCAGTTTTAATGGGAATTTAGATACTTGTATTACGATTCGATCAATTTTTTTCCATCAGGGAACAGCCTATCTACAATCAGGTGCTGGAATCGTATACGATTCGATCCCCGAAAAAGAGTATGAAGAGGTAGCGAATAAAGCAAAGGCAATGATGAAGGCGATTGCGATCGCCGAAGGTCAAAGAGAGTAAGAGTAGAGAGGAGATTGGGAAGATGAGCAGAGTGTTAAAGAAATTATTAGACGGAAATCACTTAACAAAAGAAGAGAGTAAACAATTTATGGAGGAGATTATTACGGGTAAAGTTCCTCCTCATCAAGTTACGGCCTTTATGGTGGGTTTAAAGATACTAGGAGAAACCACGGATGAAATTGTGGGCTTGGTTGAAGCAATGCGGGAACATGCTTATGTCCCCTTTCAGGTAGAAGGTCCTTTACTTGATACTTGTGGTACAGGTGGGGATGGAACGGGAACCATTAATGTATCGACTGCAGCAGCTTTAATCGCTGCTACAGGCGGTATAAAAGTGGCAAAACACGGCAACCGTGCCGTTTCCGGAAAAAGTGGAAGTGCTGATGTGTTAGAAGCATTGGGCATTCCTATTCAACAATCGGCAGAAGAATTGGAAAAGGTACTGCAAGAAGAGAATATCGCTTTCTTATATGCCCCCATTTTTCATCAAGGGATGAAACATGCGGCAACCTCAAGAAAAGAACTTGGCGTTCGTACCGTTTTTAATATCCTTGGGCCGCTCAGTAATCCATTAAAAGCAGATCATCAAGTCATGGGAGTATATCGCAGTGATCTAACTGAGCCATTAGCAGAAGTGTTACATTCTTTAAGGGTCAAACGGGCATTAGTGGTTGCAGGGCTGGATGGCATGGATGAGATCACAACGACAACGAAGACACGTATTACGGAATTAAAAGATGGAGAAATCCACACTTACGAAATTACCCCTGAACAATTTGGGATCAAAAGAGCAACGATGGAAGACTTAAAAGGGGGTACCCCTGAGGAAAATGCAAAAGACTTATTAAAAATTTTTGAAGGGGAAAAAGGTCCAAAACGGGATTTCGTCCTCATCAATGCAGGAGCAAGTTTTTATGTGACAGGTCAAGCAGTAAGCTTAGAGCAAGGGATAGAAAAAGCAAGGGAATTAATCGACTCAGGGCAAGTATTACAAAAAATCGAAAGGCTGCGTCGACTTAAGGAGAAAGAAGGGTTTGCTTCATGACCATCTTAGATCAAATCGTAGCCAAAAAGAAAAGCGAAGTTGCAGAAAGAAAAAGGCAATTTCCGAAAAACCATCTAAAAGATTTACCTTTCTACCATGAACCAACGGTATCCATAAAGCAAAAGTTGATCACCACTTCGAGAAAAGTAGGAATCATTGCAGAAATGAAAAAAGCATCCCCTTCAAAGGGAGTGCTGTTAGAAAAATATGAACCAGAGCAATTATTTGAACTTTATCAAAAAGCAGAAGTGGAAGGGATCTCGATCTTGACCGACCAACCCTTCTTTCAAGGAAATCTGATTCATCTCATGCAGGTTCGAGGTCTGACTAATTCTATCCCGCTGCTTAGAAAGGATTTTATCATTGATCCTTATCAAATTGATGAAGCAAAAGGATATGGAGCAAGCGTCATCCTGTTAATTGCCGCCATTTTAGAAGAACAACAATATCAAGAATTATATTTACAAGCCAAAGAATTGGGGCTGGAAGTATTGACAGAGGTTCATGATGAATTAGATCTGGAAAAAGTGTTACGGTCATTTACCCCTGAAATGATTGGGATCAATAACCGGAATCTAAAAACATTTCAAACCTCCATCGATCAAACGGTGAAGATGATTGCTAACATCCCTAAGGACACAATCGTCATTAGCGAAAGCGGGATTCATCGTAAAGAACAAGTGGATCAATTAGCAGAAATTGGAGTACGGGGAATTTTGGTCGGAGAATCCATTGTACGTTCAAAAAATCCCCAAGAAATGATCGAAGGGTTGGTGGGGAAAAAATGAAGGTGAAAATTTGTGGAATCTTTGAAGAACAAACCCTGATCGATCTAAAGGAAAAAGAGATATGGCCAGATTATATTGGTTTTGTCTTTGCGAAGAGCAGAAGGCAAGTAAAACCAACCCAGATTAAACCATGGTTAAAACATATTCCATCAACCGTTAAAACGGTTGGCGTGTTTGTAAATCAGGCAATTGAGGATGTAATAAATGCTCCCGTCCATATCCTCCAATTTCACGGGGATGAAAAGCCAGAGGATTGTCAATTGATTAAGGAACAAACAGGGAAAGAGATCTGGAAAGTGATCTCTGTGGATCAAAATCATCCCTTTTCGATTGAGCATTATCGCAATGTCTATGAAAGATATTTACCAGTGGTGGATGGATTTATTTTTGACACAGCAAGTAAGAGTCGCGGTGGCAGCGGAAGCAAATTTGAATGGGAACCTTTTTATCACTTATGGCAAGAGATTGAAAAACCGATTCTTGTAGCCGGTGGAATCATGAAAGAAGATATTCCAATACTCAAACGTTACCCGATAGAAGGGATCGACCTCTCAAGTGGAGTAGAGGAAGAAGGCAAAAAATCAATCCCAAAAATCGTGGAACTCATAGAGGAGGTAAGAAGAGATGATGCAGTCGCTTCAATGGGAGATTGACTTAGGGAATGGACGATTTGGACCTTTTGGTGGAACATTTATTCCCGAAACCCTCATGCATGCAGTTAAAGAATTAGAAGAAGCCTATGAACGAATTGGGAAAGATCCTGAATTTCAACAAGAATATCTAAAATGGGTACAAGAATATGCTGGTCGTCCCACTCTTCTCTATTTTGCCGACCAATTAACCGATGTTCTCCAAGGGGCCAAAATTTATCTCAAGCGTGAAGATTTGAATCATACAGGTGCACATAAAATCAATAATGCCATCGGTCAAGGGTTACTTGCAAAAAGGATGGGGAAGAAAAAGATTATCGCTGAAACAGGTGCAGGTCAACATGGGGTCGCTTCCGCAACCATTGCTGCCAAATTAGGATTAGAGTGTAAAGTGTTCATGGGAATCGAAGATATTGAACGGCAACGGTTAAATGTTTTTCGCATGCAACTTTTAGGTGCAGAAGTGGTTCCTGTTGAAAGCGGAAGGGGAACTCTAAAAGATGCGACTAATGAAGCTATTCGCTACTGGGCAGCAAACATAGAAGATACTTATTATTTAATCGGTTCTGTTGTCGGTCCTCATCCTTATCCCACAATGGTGCGGGATTTTCAAAAGATTATTGGACTAGAAGCGAAACAACAAATGATAGAAAGGGAGCAACGCTTGCCTGATTATGTCATCGCTAGTGTAGGTGGCGGTAGCAATGCAATGGGCATTTTTTATCCATTTATTGAGGATCATGAAGTACAGCTGATCGGCGTAGAAGCTGCAGGGAAAGGCTTGGATGATCAACATGCAGCAACTATAGCAAAAGGGAAACCAGGGGTGATCCATGGTTCTTATACCTATCTTTTACAAGATCAATATGGCATGATTCAACCTGCTTACTCGATTTCTGCGGGTCTCGATTATCCTGGAATTGGTCCTGAACATGCATATCTTCAAGCGATCGGCAGGGCGAAATATACTACGATTACCGATGAGGAAGCGATGGATGCCCTGAAGATTCTTAGCCAAACAGAAGGGATTATCCCTGCGATTGAATCGGCTCATGCAGTAGCCGCCGCCATTCAATTAGCAAAAACGTTATCTAAAGATCAAGTAATCCTCGTCAATCTTTCTGGCAGAGGAGATAAGGATATGGATACGATACACCGTTTCTTTACAGAAAAAGCAAAAGGAGTGGCTAAGGAATGATGTTTGTTCCCTTTTTAACGGCAGGTTTCCCGACCCCTTCGCTCTTTAAGAAAATGCTCTTCATTCTAGAAGAAGAAGGAGCAGGCATGATCGAGATTGGTGTTCCCTATTCCGATCCCTTAGCCGATGGTCCTACAATTCAACGGTCTTCTATTCGAGCTATTGATCAGGGAATGAATATCCGAACCGTTTTAGACTTGATCAAAGAAGTACGGAAAGAAGGTTTGAAGGTTCCCCTGGTTCTGTTTACCTATTATAATCCTTTATTACAAATGGGATTAGAACAAGTTGCCAAAGAAGTGGTTCAAAGTGGTTTTAATGGGGTATTGGTTCCTGACTTGCCTATCGAAGAAAGTCAACCTTTAAAAGAGGCATTGAAGCAATATCATATTCCACTTATTTCCTTAATTGCCCCAACTTCTTTTGAGCGAATCGAAGCCATAGCGAAACAAGCAGAAGGATTTATCTATATTGTATCTTCTTTAGGGGTTACAGGGGAACGATCTCAATTTCACACAAAGGTAAAGCAGCTGGTGCAAACCGTGAAACAATTTGCTCAGGTGCCCGTTGTTTTAGGTTTTGGCATAAAACAAAAATCACAACTTGGATCATTAACAGAAGATTTGGATGGATATGTCATTGGTAGTGCCTTAATCCGAATCATCGAGGAGATCGAACAGGAATTACGAGAATCGTTAGTCCCTGAATCCATTGAATCAGAAGAATTTCAATTCCAGTTCCTTGAACGATTCCGTCAAAGAATTCGGGAGGTGCAACAATGATTCTGGTCATTGATAACTATGATTCTTTTACCTATAATCTCGTTCAGTTAGCCGAAGAATTAGGTGAGAAATGCATTGTGAAACGGAATGATGAGATCACCATCGAAGAAATCGAAAAGATGAATCCCGATTACATTTTGATCTCTCCTGGTCCAGGAATTCCCGAAGAGGCAGGGATTTCGATGGAAGTGATCCAAAAAATAGGCAAGAAAATTCCAACTCTAGGTGTATGCCTAGGTCATCAAGCCATCGCAAAAGCCTTTGGCGGCGAAATTAAATTGGCAGAGCAATTAATGCATGGGAAAGCTTCTTTGGTTCAACATAATAAGACCCCTTTGTTTCAAGGTGTGCCTCAAGTTTTTTTGGCAGGAAGATATCATTCATGGATCATAGATGAAACGGAGATCCCTGACGAAATAGAGGTTACAGCAAAAACAGTAGATGGAGAAATTATGGCGATTCGTCACAAACAATATCCAATTGTAGGGGTACAATTCCACCCAGAATCGATTCTTACTCCTGAAGGGAAAAAGATTCTCGCTAATTACCTTCAACACTATAAAGGCTATGGAGAAACGGCTTAAAATGCCCTTGGGATTTCCCAAGGGGTTTTAAAATTGTAAAATCGCGTTCCCTTTTAGATAGGTTAAAAATTGTTGTCCAGCAGCGGAAATATTTTTTGGTAGATATAGCAGGTAATAGGAAACTTCTAAATCTAAACCTTCAATAGAAAGGGGGTAGAGCAATCCTTCTTCGATTTCATATTGGATACAAGATTTATAGAAGAAAGAAGCACCTAATCCAGAAATAACAGCAGTTTTTAAAGCCTGAATACTGCTCATTTCAGAGATCACATCAAGATTTTGAATTGGGAATTTTAGTTGTGCTAGTTTCTGTTGAATGGTTCGCCGAATCGGTAAGGTTGGAGATGCCAGAATCAATGGTAAATCCTCTAATTCTTCAATTGTTAGAGTTTTCTTTTTCGTAAAAGGGGATTGATAAGAAACGGCTAGGATAATCTGATCTTTTCCAATTTGAACAGCTTCAATCCCTGATTGAAACATTCCACTATCCTCAACAACACCCATATCAATGGTCTGTTGTTGCAACCGTTCAACGATTTCCTCACGTTGATAAATAGAAACATCAATACGCACATTTGGAAACTTTTTGCGAAAGTATCCTAGGGAATAGGGTAATAAAAAATTGCCAAAAGCCTCTGTAGCTCCAATATGAACAATATTTTCATTTTGCACAAATTCAGCTAACTGTCGTTTCATTTGTTCATGAATTTGCAGGATTTTTTTGATGTTCTTATAAACAATTTCTCCAGCTGGATTTAATTGAACACCTTTCACAGTTCGGAAAAAAAGCTGATGGCCGTAAAATTGTTCCAAAGATTGAATCAAAGAACTGACAGCTGGTTGAGAAAGGTGAAGTTGTTTGGCTGCTTTTGATATACTTTGTAATTCCGTAACCCTGATGAATACTTCCAACATGTGAAGATTCAAATCCGAACCCTCTTTTCTTTAGATCATAGATAAATGTTCTAAACCTATTTTAACCACTTTCTTAAATGTTTGATAGACTTATGAGGTATTATACAAAAAATATACACAATTTAATATTTGGTTAAATAAAATTAATCAAAGAAAAGAAAAAATTGTGAATATTTGTGAAATGTATCACAATAATGATATAAGAAAAACGTTATATTCCCATAAATAGATAATATTACTCTTTTATATCAAGTTGGTTTATAATCTGATTAGAAGTAAAATATGTGATATATTTCACATATTAAAAACTAGTATTTTAAATCTAGCAAATCATTTTTCTTTATCGACGTAGGGGGAGTATTCGATGGGTGAAGAAAGAAGGATCAGTCGAAGAAAATTTTTAAAAGTTTCAGCAGCGACTGGAGCGCTTTTAACCGTACAACCTAAGATTGGAATGAATCAGTGGGTTAACGCCGCGAAACAAGAGGATATAAAAAGAATACCTACATTATGTAATGGTTGTACTAGCCGTTGTGGAATCATCGCAACTATTAAGAATGGTCGTCTTATCCATATTGAAGGCAACAAAGAACATCCAACGAATAATGGAAGATTATGTGGTAGGGCATACGGCGCAGCGATGTTAGCCTATCACAAGGATCGTTTGCAAGGCCCAATGAAACGAGTAGGAGATGAATTTGTTCCTATTAGTTGGGAACAAGCCTATAAAGAAATCGGTGCGAAATTAAAAGAGATTATTACCAAATATGGACCAGCTAGTGTTATGTACATGCATAATCCCAAAGAGGTAGGTAAGTTTTACGGATACCGGTTTATGAACGCAATTGGCAGTAATAGTATTCAGACTCATCATTCCGTTTGTTATATCTCAAGGGATGTTGGTTTAGAACATACGATTGGTGCAACTCCAAATACGGATGCAGCCAATGCGAAATATATGTTATTTATTGGGCGTAGTGTGGGAGACGGTATTAAACCAAGCCACTTACAAGGGATGATGAAAGGAAGAGATAAAAAGGCCAAAATTGTCTGTGTTGACCCAAGACATAATGCAACAGCAAATATTGTTGATGAATGGATACCGATCAAGCCAGGGACAGATATAGCCTTGTTACTTGCCATTGCAAACACGATGATCAAGAACGATTGGTATGACAAAGCGTTTATTGATCAATATGCAATTGGATTTGAAGAATTTAAAAAAGAGATTCAAACTTATACACCAGAGTGGGCGGAAAAAATAACGACAATTCCAGCTACAAAAATCGTTGAGATTGCAAAAGACTTATCTGCTGCTAAACCACATGCCTTTATCGATCCATCATGGAAAGGAGCCTTTGGTTGTAATTATTTGAATAGCCCAGAAACAGCGAGAATGGTTGGATTGGTCAATGCCATGTTAGGCAACATCAATCAAAAAGGTGGGATTTATTTTGCGGTTGAGCCTAAATTAGGGAAATTAGATTCAGCTAAACATCCAGCTCCTGAAAAGCCAAAAGTAGATCATATCGATGGATCGGGAGTGGAGGGGCAATATCCATTAGTTCCAAGCTCAAAAGGGATGCCTCACCGTACCCCTGGATTAATAGACGAAGGGAAAGTAAAAGCTGTCTTTATTAACCATTTTAACCCCGTTCGAAATACACCAGATCGTCAGTATAACATTGATGGATATAAGAAAGCAGAGTTGATTGTCGTCTGTGATATCTGGATGTCAGAAACTGCAGAACTAGCACATTATGTCTTACCAGAGCCAACTTATCTTGAACGGACTGAAATCATCGAACCCCTTGCAGGAAAAACAGGAGCTGTGACAATACGCCAACAAGTGATCGACAAATTCCATCCGAATACCAAACCATTTAGTGAGATCATAACGGGTATAGCGAAGGAGATGGGATTAGGCCAATATTTTAATTTTACGATCGATGAATTAAATGAGGCTCTATTAAAACCAACTGGAATTTCTTACAAAGAGTTAAAAGAAAAAGGGGTCATAAAGACAAAAGAAATGGTTGAATTTGGGAAAGTTCCTAAGTTAAAAACCGAATCAGGAAAGGTTGAATTTTACTCTGAAGCCTATAAAAAAGCTGGATTCTCGCCAATTCCGGTCTGGATGCCACCAAAAGTTGAACCGAAAAAAGGAGAATTTCGCTTGATTTGGGGGAAACAAAATGTGCATTCCCACTCATCTACTGCCAATATTCCACAGTTAATGCAAGTGACAAAGGATTATAACTTAGAAAGAGTTTGGATTAACACGAAAAAGGCAAAGGAATTAGGAATTAAAGACGGGGATTTCGTCATCATTGAGAACGATTTATTTAAAGGAAAAATTCGAGCAAAAGTTACGGAACGAATCTTTCCCGATGCCATTTTCTTACCTGGAGGATATGGAGCTTTTGCTAAGAATCTCAAAATATCAAACGGATTTGGCTTATGTCCAAATGATTTTGTAAAAACGGGAACTGACCCGATATCTGGGAATGGATTAATGATGGAAACTGCTGTAACAGTTCGAAAGGATGTGTAGTCGATGGCACGATATGGAATGTTAATTGATACCACTCGATGTGTAAGCTGTTTTGCTTGTCGACTTGCTTGTCAAATGAAAAATGAACTAGAACAAGATGAAGCATTTATTCACTTTGTCGAAAAGGAAGAGGGCATTTATCCAAAGGTGAAGGTTCATATTCTTCCAATCCAATGTCAGCATTGTGAGAATGCTCCATGTATGAAAGTATGTCCAACAGGTGCAACGTATAAGACAGCGGACGGAATTGTTTTAGTAGATGAAAACAAATGTATCGGCTGTAAATATTGTGTATCGGTATGCCCTTACAATGCGAGGATAGAAGTGAAACAATCGAAGACGATTCAAAAGTGTAACTTTTGTTCCTCTGAATTAGAAAAAGGTGGAGAACCTGCTTGTGTCAAAACCTGTATTCCCGAAGCAAGGATATTTGGCGATTTAGATGACCCAAATAGTAAGATCAGTCAAGAAATCAAGAAAAGACATGCAAAGCCCATCCTAGCAAACCAAGGAACCAAACCAAAAATCTACTATGTAAGTGAGATGAGTATCAAATCTGGTGTGAATGATCAGGTCACCGGACTAACAGATATGCGTAGTGAATATATCAAACCAGCAGGTGGAGTTCTTTTAGGAGCGACTGCTTTAGGATTGGCGGGGAACTTTGTTGTTGCTTCTCTGTCTAAGAGCAAACAAAAACATGAGAATCATAATGAAGGAGAGGAAGATCATGAGTAAAACAAACAAGAAATATAAAGTTTTTCGCTATACGTTAGGTGACCGCTTGATGCATTGGTCCGTAGCAATTGGATTTATCTTGTTGGCGATAACGGGATTTATGATTTTCTTTCAAGGAAGTGCCTTTTTATTAACTAGTGGATTAGGAAAAGGAATCCGAATTCTTCATCGAGTAGGTGCCGTGTTATTTGTGGCTGCTCCACTTATTTATCTATTATTTTCGAACAAAAGATGGAGTTGGCTTGAAGTGTTTCAGTGGGATCAATCGGATCTTGGTTGGCTAAAAGCTGCACCAAAACATTATTTTATTGGCGGAGATTCAATGCCACCGCAAAAAAAATATAATACGGGACAGAAACTATACTATTTGTTTGTTGTCATTTTTGGCCCCATTTTAGCTTTGAGTGGTTTTGCATTATGGTTTGATTGGTTTAAAGAAAATCGGTTCATCATGCTATTGATTCATGATATTGCAGCTTTAATCCTTGTTGCTTTCTTCTTTGTTCACGTTTATTTGTCTGCGATCCACCCAAGAGAACGCATTTCCCTTGAAGCGATGACCACAGGATATATGGATCAAGAGTATGCAGAGCATCATCATAAGTTATGGTATGATGAGGTGAAATAGACAAATCTGGTTTTAATTGAAGAAAAGAAAAAAATGAATTCTTTAAAATCTATAGGAAGTTTTTCTCACTTGTTTCGGTGAACCTTAAAAATCCCCATGTTGGGAACATTTTGCCTACTTCGTGCATAGACTAAAATTAGGCGAATGACCTAATGGAAGAATAAAGAGTAGGAGGAAGAAACATGGGGACAATCAAAAATTATTATGCTGGCGGAAATACCAATGTTGGTTTCTATTCATTATTTGATGATGTATTAAAAGGTTTAGACCGTTTATATATTATTAAAGGTGGACCTGGTACAGGAAAATCTACTTTCATGAAAAAAATTGGTTTAACCATGGCGGAGAAAGGATACAATGTAGAATTTTTACATTGTTCATCTTACAATAATTCCCTGGATGGGGTGATTTTTCCTGAGATTCACTTAGGTTTGGTCGATGGGACAGCTCCACATGTGGTGGATCCAAAATACCCTGGTGTCGTCGATGAAATCATTAATCTTGGTGAATTTTGGGATAAAGAAAAATTAAGAGCGAATGGCAAACGGATCATTAAGCTTACTAACGATATTTCTGAGAATTTCAAACATGCTTATGAACAGTTTGCAAAAGCGAAATTGATTCACGACGAGTGGGAAGAAATCTATTTAGAAGCGATGGACTTTAACAAGGCGAATGAGGTCACAGAAGAATTAATCAACAAAATTTTTGCCGAAGATATTGAGCGAGAAGATAGACCTATTATTCGAAGAAGATTCTTTGGCGCAGCCACGCCAAAAGGTGCAGTTCATTTCATTGAGAACATCACTGAAGATATAGAAAAACGGTATATTGTAAAAGGCAGACCAGGCAGCGGGAAATCGACGATGATGAAAAAGATTGGAAAATGCGCCGAATCTCTTGGATTATCCGTTGAATATTTTCCATGTTCTTTTGATCCCAATAGCCTAGATATGGTGATTATTCCTAAATTAAGTGTAGCCATCCTAGATGGAACAGCGCCCCATGTCATTGATCCATCAAGGCCAACAGATGAGGTTGTGGATATGTTTGAACTTTGCATCGATCCGCAAGTGGAGATTGGTAAAGCGAAAGAATTAGAAAATATAGAACAACGCTATAAAATCAAGATGACCATTGGAACGAATCATATTAAAGAAGCAAAGCGTCTCCATGACGAATTAGAAACTTACTATATAGCTGCCATGGATTTTGCAGCGATTGACAGCAAGAGAGAAGAAATCTTAGATGAGGTATTAAAGTACGCAAAAGATTTCGAAAAGTAAATAAGAGTTCTTGTGATGAAATAAAAAAAGGAAACGTCAGTCGTTCATTCGACCCGTTTCCTTTTTTTAGAATATGGAATGAAATCCAATGGTTATGCTGCCTTCGGATTTCTCTTTCTTTTTAAGAATCCAATACGATTCCCGAGCACTTCTACAGCAAGGTTGGAACGTAGGCCTAACCATAAATAAACTGCAATACCAACTACAAGCCCTACCAATAAAGTGATAACAGCATTAAGAAAACGTTCTTTCCCTCCTGGTAGCCATAGAATGAAAGTCCATTTTACAAGCCAGACGGCGATTCCCATGATGGTGGAATGAACGAGCATTCTGAAACTATTTTTTAGGACAGATCGATAGGAATATCCTGCAAATTTCTTAATGATCCATAAATTAAAGAAAATAGAAAAACCATAGCCAAGATCAGTACTTAATATTGCGCCTTTTCCTCCAAACCAACGGACAAATTCATAATTAAAAGCAATCTTTAATAAGATTCCGCCGATTAGACCATAAACAGCGAACTTTTGTCGATTGATCCCTTGCAGAATCGCAGCGGTTACTGTAAATAAAGCGTAAAAAATCGTTGTGGGTGCATACCAAGCCAATAAGTAACTTCCTAAATCAACTTCACTCATCGCATATAATGAACCATAGACTTGGTAGGAAAGAACCCCTAATCCTACAGCAGCTGGGAGTGTGAGATAGAGTAAAATATTAAACGTTTGGGTGATTTGATTGTGCAATTTCACCTGATCCCCAGCAGTAAAGGTTCTAGTAATGGCCGGAATGATCGTTAGCCCAAGAGCAGTTGCTAAGGATACAGGAATCATGATCACTTTTTGTGACGTTTGATTTAAAATCGCGAAAATGTCTTCAGCCTGACCCAGCGTATAACCAAGTGACATCAGCGCTTTATTCACATTAAAGGTGTCAATTTGCTGGTAAATCGGGATAGCTAATCCGACCAAGATAAAAGGAATGGCATATAACATCAGTTCTTTATACATGGAAAGTAATGAAATCAGTTGAACATTTTTACTTTCTGCAATTTTTTGTTTAATATCTTTTTGACGTTTTAGCCAATACCAGATAAGTACCGCCATACCCCCGATGGCTCCAACAAATGCAGCAAAAGTCGCTAAGGAAACAGCAGTGGCAAGGGATCCATGCATCACTTTAAGAATGAAAAAGCTTGTTGCTAATATGAATACGATGCGAACGATTTGCTCAATCACCTGCGAAACAGCTGTTGGGCCCATCGATTGAAAACCTTGAAAATATCCTCGCACCAAGCTCATCATCGGTACGAGTAACAAGGCAGGGCTTACCCAGCGAATGACAAGAATCACATCTTCAAGTGTGTTTCCACTTCCACCACCGCTCCCATTAATAAACATAGGTGCAATTATCGGGGCAATTAGATATAGACCAAGAGCTGCGAGAAATCCTGTTAAAGATAATAGGACTAATCCTGAGCGGAATAGACGGTAGCCTGTCCGATAATCGCCAAGGGCATTATATTTCGAAACAAACTTTGAAACTGCAAGTGGAAGTCCCATTGTTGAGATACTTAATAGAATGGCATAGGGATTATAGGCATAAGCGTATAAAGCAGCCCCTTTGGTTCCTACTAACCATAAAAATGGAAAATAATAAATCAGTCCAAGAATTCGCGAGATGATCGTTGCCGAGGTTAAAAGCAACGTCCCTCTGACTAACTGAGAGTCATTACTCATATAAGTCCATCTCCTATGTAAGAATCAACTGAAATTCATTTATCCATTAAATAAACGTAAACGATCGAATACAGTTTCGGAATCTATTCCTCATTGTAAAAGAACAAGATTCAAAAGACAAACTTTTTTAGGTTAAAATCTCATCTTTGTTTTCATTTTGTTACAATAGTAGTTAAATCAGTATAAAATAGTTGATAAAGGGGGGAATCGTTTTGAATCCTGTCATAACAGAAAGACAATACAATGTTCATTATTATGAAGTTGATTTTAAACGGAGAGCTTTACCAACCACATTGATGAATTATCTTCAAGATATTGCAATACACCAAAGTGAACAGGCAGGAGTTGGCTTAGATTTCTTGGAAGAAAACCATTTAGCTTGGTCACTCTATCAATGGGATATATCGATTAAAGCCTATCCCCAATTTGGACAAACCGTTACGATTACAACCAATGCCTGTGCTTTTGAAAAATTTAATGCTTATCGAGAATTTAAGATTACGAATCAAGAGGGGGAGTTAATGGTCTATGCCTATACCAGGTGGGTGTTATTAGATACGAAAAAAGGAAGACTAACCAAGATCCCACCTAGAATCTATGAAGTTTATGGGATAGACCCCGATAAACCCAACACCTATGAGATGGAGAAACTAAAAGAACTAAATGAAAGTCAGTATAAAAAAGAATTCTCTGTTCGCTATAGTGACATTGATACCAATAAACATGTCAACAATGTGAAATACGTGGAATGGGCGATTGAAACGTTACCCCTCGAAATGGTGATGGATCACCAATTACGTCATATGAAAGTGATGTACAAAAAAGAAGCAAAGTATGGGGAACAAGTTCAAGTTTTGACAAAAATAAGTGAGATTGGTGACAAATGGGTTGCACTCCATAAAATTGTGGACAGTCAGGGTACTACATTGTGTTTATTAGAAACAACATGGGAAAAGATTTAACCTACTTCATTTATGGAGTAGGTTAAAATGGATCAACAGTCGCAATCGACTTATAATATTGTCCTTTCTCTACATATTCATTGCGAATCCGTTCCATATCTTTTTTCTCTTCTTCCGTTAGTGGTCGAATCACTTTTACAGGATGTCCATAAGCTAATGTAAATGGTGGGATTTTCTTCCTGGGTGGGACAAGGCTTCCTGCACCAATCATCGCTCCCTCCCCAATCTCAGCTCCGTCCAAAATAATCGATCCCATACCAATTAGGGCACTTCTTCGAATCGTTGCACTATGAAGAAGTACACGATGTCCGATCGTAACATCATCTTCAATAATGAGTGGTAGATTGGGACTTTGATGAAGGACGGAGTGATCTTGAATATTCACTCGATTACCAATGATTGTTGGTGCTACATCACCCCGGATGACTGTGTGAAACCAAATGCTTGATTGTTCACCAATGGTGACATCACCCGTAATCGTGACATAGTCGGCGATAAAAGCGCTGTTTGCAATTGCTGGCTTTTTATCTTTGTATGGATAGATCATTTTGCATTTCACCTCTATTAAAAATTGCTAATCTGAACAAGATAAATTATAACAAAAATAAACAGCTAAAGCTTTGAGATAAAGGAATCAATAAGCGATGATCGAAAAAAGCGAATCGGATAGAAAGTAGGAAGTAAAATGTACGATGTGATTGTCATAGGTGGTGGCCCTTCTGGATTGATGGCAGCAGTTGCGGCAGCCGAAGAAGGGGCAAAGGTATTACTTCTTGAAAAAGGGAATAAATTAGGACGAAAATTAGCCATTTCAGGTGGTGGACGTTGCAATGTCACCAATCGCATGCCGATTGAGGATCTCGTGAAGCACATTCCTGGGAATGGACGGTTCTTATACAGTGCATTTTCGGAATTTAATAATGAAGATATTATTGCGTTCTTTGAGGAGTTAGGTATTCCATTGAAAGAGGAAGATCGTGGACGGATGTTCCCGGTAAACGACAAAGCACAATCCGTGGTGAATGCCTTAATCGATAAGTTAAGAGCTTTAAAAGTTATGATCAAAATCAATACCCCGGTTAAAACCATTCATTATCAAGATGGAAAAGTAAAAAGTGTCGAGTTAGAAACTGGAGAAGTTATTCTTACAAATGCAGTAGTCGTAGCCGTTGGAGGTAAATCCGTTCCTCAAACAGGCTCAACTGGAGATGGCTATGCCTGGGCAGAAAAAGCGGGCCACACGATAACTGAATTGTATCCCACAGAAGTTCCGATAACTTCTGATGAACTCTTCATAAAAGAAAAAAGATTACAAGGTTTATCACTAAGAGATATTGAGCTTTCGGTTTTGAACGAAAAAGGAAAGACGATCGTCCGTCACCGTTGGGATATGATCTTTACCCACTTTGGGATTAGTGGCCCTGCTGCTTTGCGCTGTAGTCAGTTTGTGGTGAAAGAGTTAAAGAAATCAAAGAAAAACAAAGTAACGATGGCAATCGATCTATTTCCCGATAAAAATATGGATGTCGTTCATCAGGAATTAACGAATCGACTACAATCCGAACCGAAAAAAGCGATAAAAAATGTCTTGAAAGGCTACATGCCAGAACGTTATCTTCTTTTTCTACTTTACGAAGTAGGGATACCCTATGATGTAACATTTACCCATCTCGCAAAGGAAAAAATTCGCCAATTAGCGGAAAAGATCAAACACTTTACGTTCACTGTAAATGGAACCTTACCCCTAGAACAAGCTTTTGTAACAGGTGGGGGTGTATCGATTAAAGAGATCGATCCAAAGACAATGGAATCAAAATTGATGAATGGACTTTATTTTTGTGGTGAGATCTTAGATATTCATGGATATACAGGAGGGTATAATATTACGGTTGCCTTTGTCACGGGATATGTTGCAGGACAAAGTTCATCCGAAAAATCTAAGAAATAACTATGAATAATAAGACCTATTTATAAAATGGATGATGCTATAAGTGAATAAAAGAAGGATAGCAAATGCTATCCTTCTTTTTGGATGAAAAAATCATACTAAGATTCTCCATAATTTTCATTGACAGACAAAGATTGAGCACTTCCTTTAGGTATAAAGAGCCAAGCAGTGATGAATGCAAGGAAAGTAAGGATAAAGGCGGTCCACATCGTATTATGGATGGAGTGTGCTAAGAGGTTCATCATTTGATCTACAACATCTTTTGGAATCATCGCAACTTGTTCACCCTCAAAAATTCCTTGCGACTGTTCAATCTGTGTTAGTATTTCAGGAGATAATTTTCCTTGATTTTGATTGATGAAGTTTTCGATCTGTGGCCGCATATTTATTGTTAACACAGAACCAAGAATGGTAACCCCAAACGTTGCACCAATACTTCTCATAAACATTTGACTGGATGTTGCTAACCCTCGTTGTTCAAAAGTAACCGCACTTTGTACAGCTACTGCAAAGGCTGTCATCGATAATCCTAAACTAGTCCCTAGGACAAACATTGAAAGAAGAACATACCAATATGGCGTGTTTACATCTAATTGTGCAAGCATGAAACCAGATAGTGCCATTAAGCTAACGCCAAGTAAAATCGGAACCCGATACCCATACTTTAGAATCAAACGACCCGCCACAAAAGCAAATACACTCCAACCAATCACCTGTGGAGTAATACTTAGACCTGCTTGTGTTGCACTTGTGCCTAACACGCCTTGAACATAAAGCGGTACAAATTGAATCGAGCCAAACATTCCAATTCCCATTAAAAAGGCAGTCAAGTTACTGGAACCAATAATTTTGTTTTTAAATAAAGACAAGGGGATAAATGGTTCTTTCACTTTTCGTTCAGCGAAGACAAAGAGAATAAGTAAAATCATTGCAATCAAGAAGAAAATATCTGTTCGAAAATCTACCCACCCATAATGACTCACAAGAAGGGTGCCGTACAATAGAGAAACAACTCCAGTAGATAGTAAAGTAACGCCAAGCAGATCGATTTTGTGTCGATGTCTGTTTTGGTAAAAACATGACCACTAACACCACGACAAGTATTCCAAACGGTAAGTTTAAATAAAAAAGCCATCTCCATGAAAAATGATCGACAATAAATCCACCAATAAAAGGACCGATGATTGCAGATAATCCCCAAACACTAGAGAAAAGTCCCTGAACTTTTGCTCGCTGTTCTAACGGGAACATATCGCCAGCAATGGTTAAGGCTAATGGTAAAACGCCACCTGCTCCCAATCCTTGTATCCCCCTGAATAAAACCAGTTGAACCATTGTATTGGCTTGTCCGCTTAAAGCAGATCCCAAGACAAATAAAGTGACAGCGGTGATAAACATCACTTTTCGTCCGTACATATCAGCGAGTTTGCCATAGATCGGAACTGTTGTCGTATTCGTTAGCATAAAGGCGGAAAAGACCCAACTATATAAAGAAAAGCCACCCAATGCTCCCACTATTGTCGGCATGGCTGCATTTACGATTGTCGCTTCCATAGCCGCTAAAAACATTGCCACCATGATGGCAACCGTTATGATCTTTCGTTGAAAAGACATAAATTCCCCTCCACTATCGAAATGCAATGTATATAATTATGAACCTAAAATCGATAAAGTTCAATAGAAATGAATTTAGAAAAGGCACCCGATTTTATAGGGTGCCTAAGAGGTTACTTTTGAGCATTCTGTTGGTTGGCCATTTGCTCTTCAGCCATGGAAACCATACGTTTCACCATATTTCCGCCTATCTTTCCGACTTCCCTCGTGGTCATATTTTCCCAACCACGTTCTTGAATATCGTCGTCTAATCCTAAATCATGGGCTACCTCATACTTTAGGTGATCCATTGCATTCTTTGCCTTAGGATTGAGTATGCGGTTGTTATTGCTCAATTGATTCACCTCCAAGAGTTATTTTTTGTTCACTTCGCAAAAAATATTTCAAACGAATATTTCTTTGTTATTGATGTGTTACAATACGATTAACTTCTTCTTTGGAGGCAACACAGTGAAAAAGATTGGGCTCATTATTATTGTGGTATTTTTTATTTTTTATGTTATTTTTCAAACACATTTTGGGGAAATATTAAGGCAAGGAAATTTAACGATGTTGGTTGATTATCTAAAATCCTTAGGATGGATTGCTTGGTTGATTAGTTTCATTGCGATCCTCATTCAAACCTTTTTTCCATTTATACCTTTTGTTATTTTGGCAGGGGCCAATGCACTTGTCTTTGGAATATGGGAAGGTTTTTTTATGAGCTGGTTGTTTGCTATTATCGGAGCGATTGTCGCATTTTTCTTCTCTAGATACATAGCACAAGAATTTGCAAAACAGCAAACGAAAAAATATCCTTTACTAAAAAAAATGGAACATCAAATAAAGGATAACGGTTTTCTAATATTTTTATTGGGAAGACTTATACCTATTTTACCATCAAGTATTGTGAATTTTTTTGGCGGAATATCTTCATTAGACTTTCGTTCTTTTTTTTGGTCTACCTTTTTAGGAAAGTTGCCTATGGTTTTTCTTGAAACAATGATGGGTCATGATATCATCTTCTTTAAACAACACCCGAAACGTCTCGTTTTCCTTATTCTAATATTTGGTACTTTTATTTACTTAGGGTATTGGATCAATAAACGATTCACGAACAAAAAGATACCCAATGAAGACTAAAGTTTGGTGTATTATTGCCTTTTTTCTTCTTGCGTTTTTTATCTTTATCGCTTAAAATATTTAAGTGACTTAAATATTAGGAGGGTAACTGATTGAGTGAGGCTTTAATCAGTGAATTAGAACAATTATTTTATGAAATGAATCAGTTGATTAGTTCGGAAAAACATAGATGTTTAAGAGAAGGAATTTCCTTAAGCCAAATCTGGGTACTGAAGCAATTAGAACAAGATCGGCAAAAAATCTCCGATTTAGCTGAAAGCATGGGAGTAAGTGTACCCGCAATTACTGGTCTTTCGGATAAACTCATTATTCAAGGTTTAGCTAAACGAACTCGCTCTGACCAAGATCGACGGATCGTTTATCTTACAATTAGTGAAAAAGGAAGAGAGTTACTTAAGGAAATACGTCAAGAACGGCAAAAAATGATGAAAATCTATTTTGATGGATTACCTGATCAGGATTTGGAACACTTAATCGAGATTTACCGAAAAATTATAAATAATATTAAGAAAAAAAGAAACACTGAATAAAAAGAAAACACATTCATAAAGAAAGTCGGCATATCGATTCAGTCCTTTCATTCAGCCTTTCCTATGTTATAATCAAGATAGATTAAATTCAGAAAGGCTGAAAGGAAGAAAACATTGATTTTTAAGAAGGTTATGTTGATTCGTCTTGAATTTATAATCTTATTTGTGATGACTTTATTTTTCTTAAGTCATTCTGTTTTTGCAGAAGAACAATTGCAAAAGTCAATGATTGAAGATGATGCGAATTATTTATCAAAGGAAAAAAAGGAATCCATTGAAAAGGAAATGCAGCATTTACCTGAGGTATTTCGTATCGTTTTCCTTCCAAAAATTGATTCAGCAATCGATATTAAAGGAAAAGAATTATTCACCGAAAAACAATTACCTGAAGATACAATCTTGATCCTTGCAGTCGTTGACCAGCGAAAAATTCAAATTATAACAGGCGAAGCATTGCAAAAGAAAGGCTTAGATGATACTTTTTTTCAAAAAGAAATTGAACAGTATTTTGTTCCGGGTGTAAAGACAGGGGCAATGGATCAGGCTTTTATTCAATTAACAAAAGGAATCAGCAAAGATATTGCTGCGGGTATAAAAGTACAAGATAAAAAAGAAAAGGATTCCCCGAAAATCCCTATGCCACCTCAACAAGTACAGGGAAGCAAGGGGAAAGGGGAAGAATGGTACCCAAAATACTTATGGTCCATTGGTTTATTATTGATTGCTGCTATGATATGGCTGATCGCGAAAACAAGAAAAAAGTCCTCTTAAACTCTCTAGAGTGAAAGAGGACTTCATTATTATTCGAAAAGGATGAACGGATTACAATTTCCAAATTAAAAAGGTTTTCTGTATTAAATTTTGCTTAGAAAGGGGCTAATCTTGTGCTAAAAGATAATATGGACCATTCGGATTACACTGAATTAGTAACAGAGATTGAGGAAATTGAAAATCGAAAAAGACGAGAAATTCAAAGAATCTTTCAACATGGAAAACCTTATTTTACCTATATTCTGATTGGGATCAATGCTCTTATCTACTTACTAATGGAAATAAAAGGTGGGAGTACAGATCCAAGAATTTTACTTCAGTTTGGTGCGAAGGAATCCTATCTCATTACCCAAGGGGAGTATTGGCGATTGATTGCTCCCATCTTTCTTCATATAGGTTTTATTCATTTTGCTTTAAATAGCACTGCCCTTCATTATCTTGGACAAATCACAGAAAGAATTTATGGTTCGTTTCGATTTTTTATCATCTATCTAATGGCAGGAATCATTGGTAATATAATAAGTTTTCTTTTTTCACCAAATACAATTGGTGCAGGGGCATCAGGAGCTATATTTGGTTTGTTTGGGGCTTTACTTTATTTTGGATATGTTTATCCAAGTTTGTTTTTTCGAACAATGGGCAAGGATATCTTGGCCGTTATTGCGATCAATCTCATTTTTGGTTTAGCTGTTGCGAATATTGACAACTATGCGCATATTGGAGGACTTATTGGTGGATTTTTTGTCTCAGCATTTGTTGGTTTACCACAACAAAAAAGAAAACGCTACGGAATGGCAGTCATTGCGATATTGTTTCTCGTTTTAGTATTTTCCTCTACTTGGTGGGCAATTCAGAACAGAGAAGTGAAAGGGAGCCAAGCATTAGTCATTGTGGGAGAGGATGCCTTAAAACAAGATGACGATCAAAAGGCTTTGAAAATTTTTCAACATTTGGTGGAAGTAGAACCAAAAGATGCAAATTATCATTTTTATTACGCATATACTCTAGATCAATTGGGCAATTTAAATACGGCAAAAGAACATTATCAAAAGGCCATTCAATTTGATCCGAACATCTACCAAGCTCATTTTAATATTGCGCGAATTTTACTCTTACAACATAAAGAAAGAGAAGCGATTCCTTATCTAAAAAAGGCTATAGAAATTAACCCCCAGTTTAAAGAAGCAAAAGAGTTGTTACAAAATATTCAATCAAATCAATGAAGTATTTTTAATGTGCGAATAGCGAGTGGCTGTTCGTTTTTTATTTGTCGCTACTTTTGGAATATACGAACCCATACTTTATATCACTAGCTTATATGATTCTATAAGCTACGACATAGCACGACTTGCAACTTTAGTTGCACAACGTAACTAGTGCCCTATGGGTGCTTTAGCGAGCGAGCTTTCCCATCTACCCTTTATTCAAGGGAATCCGTAAGGTTAGGAGTAGCGTTAGAACATACAAGCCTATATTTCTATTGAAGAAGTTTCTGTCGAAAACTTGAAATAAGAACATATGTTTGTATATAATAAAGAAAAATGCGGAGCGAGGGTGGTTTTGGATGAAGAAGAATCAATTTTATCCTTTTATGTTAAAAGGAAGTGCGTTTTTTGCAGAACCAATTCAAGATCGGGGATTATTACTTAAGGTATTGTATCAGGATGGTACCAAGGAAATATTTTCAACAACAGCGCAATCGTTTCTAAATCAGATGATTCATTTTTTCGGTTATGACTTGGTTCCATTACGCAAACAGTACGGACAAGCCATTGGGAAACAGCAAATGGTTCCATTGCCTTTATTAGAGGATTGGATTTTGATTCCGTTAAAACTTTCAAATCAGCCTAATGGGGAGTTCTTTACAGGCTGGGTGGTTGCTCAGTCAATGGTTCATATGGAAGAGGAAAATAAATCCATTACGAAATTATTTTTAGAAGGGAATCATATGATCTATTGTGGTCATCGTCTATCTTTTTGTGATCAACAGATTCGGCATGTAGCTCTTGTTCAGCATCGCTATCGGTTACTTCATGGAAAAGGAAATTTACAACTAAAAGAAGGACGTCTTTCTTATTTTTTGTAAATATAATAAATGAAAAAAGCTACCTTATCATCATAAGGTGGCTTTTCATTTGATCGAAAATACATTTAGCGATTATTATCAGATATCTCCAGATTTTTTTGCTAAATGATTAAGATTGGCATGAATCTCCTGAACTACTTTTTTTCGTTCTACGTTAAAATCTACTTCATCTCGAAAATAGATTTGTTTATCTGCGATTAACATTTTCTTTTTCTTACTGGCATACAGTGGGATAAAACATACATGTTTTCCAGTTGCTTTATAATAGTATTTTTCTAAGTATAGAAAACCATCGTACATTTCTTTTATATTTGATGAATGATCACGATAATCAATATCTGGAAAAATCACGATGCTTTCCCCTCTACTTAATGCATCCACGCTAAGATTAAAGGTCGTTAATATTTTTCTAGAACCTCTGTAAACAGGAATGCCCTTTCCAGAATTTAAGAGTTTTGAAACAAAATAGGATAGCGGTAAAGCAAAAATTTTTGCTAGATTCCTATTTAATCCATATCTTTTTGTAAAAGTATAATCAACGTATTGCTTAAAACAGGAAGATTGATCAAGAAAAACATTGAGAATCCAGGCATGTAAACATTTTGGAAACCAAAGCAACGTTACAAATGGACCAAAAAGATTTTGATGGTGAGAAACATACACAACTGGGCCATTTATATTTTTCGGAATCTGAACAGAATATGTAGGATAAAATTTTCTAATGATAGCACGAATCATTCTAAATAATATCCCATAACAATTATTCTTCATTACTTTCACCAACAATCGATTTTTTACACCCACAAATACATTAGTGAAATGAGCAACAAAATAAAACTGATAATACCAATTAATCGAGAGGTAATTGTTGAAAAAGAATCATGTAGGAAGCCAGAAATGAGTTGAGTTAGAACCCTTATAGAATCTTGTATAGAATTATAATGAGAAGTAGCATTGTTATTAAAATATAAAGTTTGTATCGATATCTCACTGAACTTTATATTCATTTTTTTTGCATAAATCAACATATTCATTTCATATTCGTAGCGTTCTCCTTTAAGTTCCAGAATCTGTAGAAGTTCTTTTTTAGGAATTCCTCTTAACCCTGTTTGCGTATCTTCTAGTTTATAGCCAAATAGAAGTCGAAATAGAAGACTTGTTGTTCTGTTTCCTATATAACTACGAAGTGGAACGTTGGATTGTTTAAAATCTCTAACCCCTAGAATGATTCCTCCGTTACTGTTCTCTAATGCCTTTGCTACTTTACAAACATCTTCTACTGAATGCTGTCCATCAGCGTCAGCTGTGATGACACCTTCTAAATCCTTATGGTGTTCTAGAAAATATTTAAAAGCAGTTTTTAACGCTCTACCTTTACCTTTATTTATTTCATGCGTCAAAACAGTACAACCTTCAATTGTATTTAATTCCGTAAAGATATAGGTTAATTCTTCTTTACTACCATCATTTACAACAATAATCTGTTCAGCACCTTCTGCTAATAATCTTTTGACATAATCTAGCAAACTATTTGTTGGATTAAGGGCAGGTATGATTATCGCATAATTTCTCATCATAATCCTCCTCTCAACCATTCATAGAAAATGAAATCAATTAAATCAAATCATAATATATGTAGAAACATCTACTATTTAGGAGGTATTTCCATTAATTTAAACTTATCAAATGTGAAGGTATTTTTCATTATATTTTTGTTTTTCAAATGTCGGTTTTTAGTACAAAGGTAGATTACTTTTTCCATAAGAGAAAAAAGGGGATGTAGCCCCTTTTTTTCGACTTCACACTGGTATATCAGTTGGTATGATGTAGAAATCCAAGTATTAACCCCTTAATATAAAGAGCCAAAATAAGGCCGCTAAAATAAAGCGGTAATAAGCAAAAGGTGTTAATTTGACTTTTTGTAAGAGTTTAAGGAAAGAGACAACCGCTAACCAAGCAACGATAAAAGAAACAATAAATCCCACGGCAAAGAAGCCTATATCATTCACTGATAGGTACTGATAACTTTTTAATAAATCATAACCACTAGCTGCAATCATCATAGGAATTGCAATGATAAAGGAGAATTCTGCAGCTGCTTTATGATTCGTTCCAACCAACAATCCTCCTGCAATGGTAGCTCCTGAACGAGAAAAACCTGGCCAAAGCGCGAGAATTTGCGAAAGACCAATCAAAAAGGCTTGTTTATAAGTAATTTCATCTACAGTGGCAGCAGTAACTCTTTTATTTCGTTTTTCCGCGTAAATCATAAAGATTCCACCGATAACTAAACCAATTAAAACGGTATATGGTGAGAAAAGATAAGTCTTTATTACTTTATGAAGAAGAAGTCCCATCAGCATCGCTGGGAAGATGGCAACAATGATATGGATCAAATTTAATCGACTTGCTGTAACCTCATGATTCTCCGACTCCAATCCTTTCTTCCATCCTAGTAAGCCAAGAACCCTTTGCCAATAGAGGAACGCTACGGCTAGAATTGCCCCTAATTGAATGACGATTTCAAACGTTTCTGCTTTTTCCCCCGTAAAATGAAGGAGTTCTCCAGACAAAATTAAATGTCCAGTTGAGGAAATTGGTAAAAATTCTGTCAATCCTTCTACAATTCCTTGAATGACTGCAATCAAATAATTGTGCATAAATAAATCCTCCTAAATTTTTTCTTAGCTTTTCAGCATCTCAAATGACAATCAAAAAGACATAACTTATTTTAAAAAAGTTCACTATTGTTAATAAAAATGAATGAACTTTTTTAATTAGGGATTCGTCCTTTTTAATAGTAGCATAGAGAACGAATATTGAGATGATTGACAATTAAAAAGGAGAAATTAAAAATGAACAAACGTATTCTAATTCTATCGGAGGCTTTTGGGGCAGGGCATACGAAGGCAGCTGAAGCCATTAAAGAAGGGATAAGAATTTATCAACCGACTTGGCAAGTAGAAATGATTGAGTTAGGAACATGGTTACGACCAACTTTAAGCCATTGGATCAGCGAAATTTATTTAAAAACGATCAAATATTCACCTAAACTTTGGGGCGTATTATATAAAAAAGTTCAAAATCGCACAGTTAAACCTCACTTTGAGCTTTTACTGCATTTCATCTATGCAAAGGTCATGCAATTAGTTAGAGAGAAACAGCCTGATTTAATCATAGCTACTCATCCCTTCCCAAGTGCGGTGATTTCCCGATTAAAACGGATGGGAATTAAGATTCCGTTACATGTCGTTATTACCGATTATGGTGCACATGGAACATGGATTAATGAAGGTGTAGATTACTATTACTTATCCAGCTTTGAAATGAAAGAGTATTTTATAAGGTTAGGAGTTCCAAATGAACGGATTTTTGTAACTGGGCTACCTACTCATCCAATGTTTTGGAAAAGGGAGGAACAAAGTTTCATTCGAGAAAAACTAGGACTAGCAAATAAGCCGACGATCTTGTTTATGGGGGGAGGATTAGGAATTGGCTTGGATCGAGGAATCCTTGATACCCTTTCTGATTATCGAGATAAGTTTCAATTTTTAATTGTGACGGGAAAAAATACGAAATTATACCATCAACTCCAATTGCATCCTTTATCTCATCACCCAAACATTCGTATTTATCCTTTTGTAGAAAATGTTGATGAATTAATGGATGCCTCTGATTTTATCGTTACGAAACCAGGTGGTATGACTACAGCCGAAGCGATTGCTAAAAGTATTCCTATGATCTTATTCAATCCTATACCAGGTCATGAACAGGAAAATTTAGATTTCATCCAACAAAGGAAACTTGGGATTGCTATCATGATGTACATGAATTAAAAAGTTTACTTGAACAATATATAGAAAACCCTTCTCATCTATTATCCTATTTCCGGATCCACTCCGATTCTAATTTTGGGCAAAAGACCGTTGAGCAAATGATTCAAAATGTGCTAGGATGCCATAAAACGTTGTTGAAACCATAGAATGACCACTGGGGAGAAACCGTCATTTTTGTAACATTAGGGGATGTAAAACTTTGAATGTATTGTGTAACAATGGTATCAAATATACCAAGTTCATTAAAAAGTAAGTCTTCTACAAGTTTAGCAAATACAAACAGAAGCAAAATTCCAATGGCAAGCCCAAAAACCAATTGTTTCCCAATTCTTAAAACGGAGGTATGAACGATATGGAAGAATTTTTGATACATCTGTTTAAACATTAGTATTCACCTCTATATTTCTTATAATGGGCAGCCATCATAATTTTCTACTGATTTTTTTTTGCTCATTTTCCTTAACAATCTATAAACCTCAAGCAAAATCACATTTAAACTTAACCATACCCCACCAAATACATATCCACCGACAACATCACTCGGGGCTTCAATTCGGAAGTAGATACTACTAATACCAATCAAAATCAAGATGATAAAAACAATGAAGATAGAGATGTTATGCAACCATATATTTTTAGTATGGCGTAGTAATAAGAAGACGGTAAATCCATAGATCACAATGGCCATTAAGGATTGTTCACTAGGGAATGTATTCATGGACTTATCAATTGGAATAGGAGAAAGGCGATGAAAGATGAGACGAAGACTTTCATTTAAGATCTCGCCTCCGATAATGACAATTGCAAGAAAAAGTGATTCCAGTTTTCTGTCGTTGCTTTTTATCATTATCCATAACCATGTAATAAGAATTAAGGGAATGAGGATAGGAAACAAAACCAGAACTCTAAAGCCTTTCATCCAATTATCCCAGTTGGGTTTAAATATTAGATTAACTAATAAGATAGTGATTTCATTAAATTGAACAAACTCATTACTAATGAAGTCTTGAATTAATCCAATCATAAGCATAAATAATCCAAGAAAAACAATACTTGCTATCGTTATAAGGATCTTAACACGTCCTAAAGTATGGAAGGTAGCAATTGCTTTTTGCAATTTTGATTCTAAGCGTTCTTTTAATCTTAATTTGTAGGTGCGATAAATATAGATAATTGCAATACCAATTGCCAAGGTAATTCCACCAATAATTAAGTATCTTTTTATTGAATTGTGAAATTGTTCCCATTGAGGGCCTAATATTTTTCCTAAGGAAATAAAAGTACTTACCCATATAATTGCACCAGTATATGCGTAAGTTGCAAAGGTTCGAAAAGGAATCTGTGTAATTCCAGAGAAATAGCCTGTAATATGGCGAACCCCAGGAATAAAATAAGCGATGATTAATAACTTATTTCCATATTTCTTAAACCATATGGAGGTTTTTCGCAAACGTTCAGGTCCCATATGGATATATTTCCCGTATTTTTCAAAGAAGGGATTACCTAATCTGTACCCAATCCAATAGGATAGAGTCATCCCCAAAATAGCTCCTAAACTTGCAGCAATAATGCTTAATCTCCAAGAAAATTGACCCTGATATGCTAGAAAGCCAGTGTAACTCATCAGAGCTTCCCCAGGTAAGGGAAAAGCAATCATTTCTAAAAAAAGTGATGAAATTAATACAAGATAACCGTATTTTGCGATGATTGTTACAATCCATGTAAACATGTAAAATAGTGACCTCCGAAGGTGTTTTTACTATATTTTTTTGTTCTTTCCTTAGAGTAACCAAAATTACCCTATATTTTTCGTTTCATCCATTTAAAGACCGATAAAGTCATGATTCCCATTGAAAACCAGACTAGAATCATGAACAGCACACCACCGAAGAATGGAAAGTTAATCCCTGCAACTAGAGCGCTCGCACCCACTAAGGGAATCTTCCAATCATCTTCTTTATTTCGTAATAGATAAGCGCCGACCATTTTACTTAGTGTGGCCAGACTCACGACCAGAAATCCGAGTGTAATGGCCAAAAGAATCACAACGATTGGAATCCCAATGACCGTAATCGTTAGCAAAATACTCACAGCAAAGAACAAGATACTTGTTGCGATTCCGATGAGAATGAGCCGTTTTGGTGATTCAGTAATTTGATGTTGAATCGGATCCAATCGTTTATTTGCTAAAAATACCGTTAAAAATAACAAGAGTATGAGCAAGATACTTAACCCAAATTTGACAATCCAGATTCCAATTATGATCGACAGACCGAGTAATAGACTATTTAGGATTTCGTGATGAAACGAAAGATTCAGGATATTATCTGTAACCCTTGCACCGTGTTCTTGGTGAATTTCCCCACCTAATACCATCACTAATCCTTGAATTTGTGCAGATTGTTTAATGGTTAAATCTCCATTTATTACAATGACTGCATCCCTAACTGTTCCTTCAATCGTGGCATTGTTTCCAATCACAACAACGTTTTCTATGGATTGATTTTTTGAAACGTTTGTATGTTTTCTCTCGATAATATTTTGATTGGCTGCAAATCCAGGAACAGTAAAGACAAACATGATGATCAATACCATAATGGCAGTAAGTTTTCGTTTTCTTTTTAACATTTGCGACAACCCCTTAGTAGTATGCTTTTTTGACCATTAGACGGCGTAATGACCAAATAGAAAATAGAATAGCGATTAGAGAAAGGAAAATGATTACTCCTAACAAGTATGGAACAATGTGAATCACCACTGGAATGATGCTCAACAGTACTTTTGTTACCGATGAGATGATTCCAAAACTTAGAATTAGTGGTTGAGATGTAATTAAAAGTGAAATGACGAAAAGAGGCAAGATGAACTGTAACCACGGAATTTTATTAATCATCAATGGAATTTCTGTTTCTCCTTGATTAATTCTTTCCATAATCTTTTGTTCAAGATCTTGTGGGATTTGAATAGAGCGATATGTTAGAGTAATTAGTTCCTTCATCTTTTTTAAATCATTATATAATTCTAAGCAATTTTCACAGGACATTAAATGTTCTTCGATTAAGTTCCGTTCAAATACTTCTAATTCATCATCTACATACGCAGAAATCAACTCTACATCAGGATGATTCATTTCATCACCTCATTTTGAAAGTTCATTTTTTAGTGCTAACCGTGCATGATACAAACGAGATTTTACTGTTCCTGAAGGGACCTTTAATAACTTTGCGATTTCATCATAGGAATACCCCTGAATATCACGTAAAACAATGACTTCTCGATGTTCTAAAGATAAATTTTGCATAGCCTCTTGGAGGGTTAACTGGAGATCCTTTCTTTCTATTAGCCTGCTTGATGGAGGAGGATTTGGACGAGTGAGTTGATCCAAGTTCTCACTTGTCACAGTAACTTTTTTCTTCCGTTTTTCTATTAGATCATAACAGAGATTGAAAGTGATCTTCGTTAACCAAGAAGTAAATGCATAAGCACTTTCTAAAGAAGATAACGAGTAGTAAATTTTCACGAATACCTCTTGAGTTACATCCTCGGCTTCCATATGGTCACCAAGCATAGCATATGCCTGTCGGTAAACAGCCCCTTTATATCTCGTAATTAATTGTTCAAAAGCATCTTGTTTTCCCTCTTTTGCTTCAGAAATGAGTTGAAATAGTTCCTGATCCATGAAAGACACTCCATACATAGCGGGATAAATTAAAGCGAATAGTCTTAGTTTACCTCGTTAATATAAAAAGACGCACATTTTAAAGGAAAAGTTCAATAAAACCAAAATTTTTGAATTGTAAACAATATTCGAATATATGTTCTTATCAACGTGATAGACGATATGACAAAGAAAATAGATTCGGATAAGGTCAAGTTGTGCACAAATTCCGAAGGTCGGCCTTCCATTTGAGGTGTATATCAATGGAAGAAATCGTAAGACAAGCACAGCAAGGCGACCAAAATGCATTAGCCATATTACTAAAAAAATATCATCCTTTGATTGTTACGTTTGCAAATAAAAGATATATTCATAATAACTTTGAAGATACCTTACAAGAGGCGCGTCTTGCTTTTATTCTTGCAGTTAAGTATTATGATCCAAGCTATGGTGTATTTTTTGGTCATTATATCAAACAGAGAATCTGGCAGCATCTTTTTTCACTAATGAAAAAGGAACAGAAATGGAATCATGTCATTTTTTTTGAAGGATGGCAAGGAGAAGGACATCGGATATTGGTTGATCATATTGATCTTGAATTTACAATTTGGAAGGAACAGTTGGCTAGTCTTTTATCTGAACGGGAAAAACAACTTTTTGAATTACATTGGATTCAAGGCTACTCTATTTCTGAAATTGCGGATCGATATAAAATCTCAATCAATACAGTTAAGACCTGGAAAAAACGAGCAGTCAAAAAGTTGGCAAAGTTCTTGTCACCCACTAAGCAAATAGATTCCACTATAGTAGATGTAACCGGCCGGGGACAAAAATATTCGTAATAAAGGAGAGGATGTAAAATGGCAGTAAGTCGTATCGCAGATCTTTCTAAATTAGTGATTACTTCGCAAATCGGAACTGATTCTCAAGGTCAGCCGATCTTAAAGTCAAAAACATATAACGGGGTAAAAGCAGCGGCTTTAGACCAAGATGTTTATGATGTAGCACAATCCCTTGGATCTTTACAAAAGAATCCAGTCTACCGTGTCGAACGCATCGATCGTGAAGAAATTATTCAAGCCTAATGAAATGTAATCTCTAAAGGAGGAATGACAAATGACAACGAAAACACTTGAATTATTATTCCAAACGACAGAAGGAAAATCTGCTCGAATCGTATTAGCGGATCCAGTCGATCCTATTGACACCACAAAAGTGCAACAAGTAATGGACCTGATTGTATCCAAGAACATCTTCCAATTCTCTAGTGGCGAATTGGTCGCAGCAATAGATGCGAGAGTTGTTGAAAAAACAATTACTGATCTAATCGCTTAGTGTAGATGAAGTCGTTTAAAAGAAGTGGGGAGATTCATTCTCCCCATTTTCTTTAGTATGGTACGTTTAAAACGAAGGAGATGAGCACAATGGAACAATGGATTCCTGTCATTGGAGAAGTAGGTTTTCCTATCGTGATTACCATGTACCTACTTATCCGAATTGAAGGAAAACTGGAAGTCCTATCAAACTCCATTTCTGAATTAACCAACAGTATCTCAACTATGAAACGTTCTTAGAAACAAAGCGAAGGCAACACATGAGGTGTTGTCTTCTTTTCATTCTTTTCCCAATCTTTGATATAATAAAATAAGCAATGCGAGAATAAGATTACATAGGGGAGGGCTTGATTCATGGAATTAGGCTTAAAAGGGAAGGTTGCATTTATAACAGCTGCTAGTAAGGGACTAGGAAAAGCCATCGCAATGGAGCTAGCAAAAGAAGGAGTAGAGTTGGCGATTTCAAGCCGTGATGAAGAACAAATTGCAAAGACTGCAGAAGAAATCCGTAAAGTAACAGGAACACGGGTCGAGTCGATGGCGGCAGATGTCAGTAAACCAGAGGATATTCAACAATTTGTACATACGATGATCGAACGTTTAGGAAAAGTAGATATCTTAGTTTTAAATGCGGGTGGTCCACCAAGCGGTGAATTTATGCAGTTTGATGATGAAACATGGGAAAAAGCCTTTCAAACCAATCTAATGAGCGTCGTCCGTATGGTTCGGGAAGTAGTTCCTCATATGCGTAAAACTGGCGGAGGTAAAATCATAACGATTGCTTCTTCATCAGTGAAAGTTCCAATACCTGGATTAGTTTTATCCAATACCTTTCGAGCAGGAATTGCAGGCTTAATGAAAACTTTATCCATTGAACTAGCGCAAGATAATATTTTAGTGAATGTCGTTGGCCCAGGACGGATTGCCACCGATCGCTTGAAGGAATTAGATCAAGCAAGAGCGAATAAATTAGGAAAGTCAGTAGAAGAAGTAAAAGAGGAAATTGTACAAACCATTCCATTAAGACGATATGGTGAACCAGAAGAATTTGCGAAAGCAGTCGTGTTTTTAGCTTCTGACGCTAATTCCTATATTACCGGGTCTACCGTTATGATTGATGGCGGAATGGTTCAAGCTTTATAAAAACAAAAAAATGAATAGGAGATGATCGCATGATGACAGAGGAAAGAGAAACAGGTAAGATCAAAATAGAAAGTGATGTTGTAGCCATGATTGCTGGACTTGCTGCTACTGATACAGAAGGCGTTGCCAGTATGTCTGGTGGGATAACAGAAGGCCTAGCAAAAAGAGTAAGTGGTAAAAACGTTACAAAAGGAGTACGAGTAGAAGTTGGTGAAACAGAAACCGCAATCGATATCCGCGTTGTCATTAAATACGGATATAAAATTCATGAAGTTGCTAGAAAACTTCAACAAAATGTAAAAGAAGCAGTTGAATCAATGACGGGATTACATGTTGTAGAAGTAAACATCCATGTTGAAGGAGTAGAACTACAAAAAGAAGAACATGAAACAGAAGAAGAAAATATTCGCTTAAAATAAACGTAAAATGACGTAAAAATCGTCTGGGACAATAAAACCCAGACGATTTTCTTTTTTTATGCCAATATATGGTTCAATTCACTGGCCTTTATTATTTTCCCTCGATAAACTTAGAATTATCCCCATGGCAGTCATTGACATAATCAATGCTGAACCCCCTGCACTAATAAAGGGCAAGGGTACTCCTGTAATTGGGATTGTTCCCGTTACTCCACCGATATTAATAAATGCTTGAATCCCCAGTAATGTCACGATTCCAACTCCCACCAATGCACCAAAAGGATCTTTTGTTCGCAAAGATACAACCAATGCTCGCCATAATAACAAGAGGTAAATGAGCAAAAAAAGCGTAACTCCTACAAGTCCTAATTCTTCTCCCATTACCGAAAAGATAAAATCTGACTGTGGATAGGGCAGATAGAAAAACTTCTGGATTCCTTTTCCAAATCCTGTCCCAAATATGCCGCCATTGCCTAATGCCAGAAGCGATTGAATTAACTGGTATCCACTACCCCACGGGTCTTTCCAAGGATCCATGTACGAAGTGAACCGACTAACACGGTAGCTTTTTGCAATTACAATTGGAATTAGCGCAATTGTTCCAATAAGACCTAAATACAAAATATGTTTAAGATTAGCCCCAGCAGCAATAATCATGACACCTGCAGTTAATACGATGATCATGCCTGTTCCTAAATCAGGCTGCATAGCTATCATTCCAAAAATGAACAACGTAATGATCAGTGGTGGGAGTAATCCATGTTTAAATGAACGCATTTTATCTCCTTTTTTGGCCATGAGTCCTGCTAGATATACAATCAAACCTAATTTGGCGAATTCGGAGGGTTGAACGGTAAAGGAACCGATTCCAATCCAACTACGTGCACCATTTCGTAATTGCCCTAATCCAGGAACAAATACTAATGCCAAAAGGAGAATTGATCCAAGAAGAAAGTAAACAAACTTTTCTTTATAAAAACGAAACGGTATATTCATTGTAATGGACATGGTAATAAAACCAATACCCGCCCATAAAAGTTGTCGCTCGGTAAAAAACCAGCGGTTGCCCATATTCCAATAGGAGATGGTAAAACTGGCACTAAAAATCATCACGATTCCAAAACCGACCATTCCGAGAGTCAGAAAAAGCAATAAAAAATCGGGCGTTCCACGTTTGTGTTTCATGTTGTCTCTCCTTTCCTTCATCACATCAAATATATTCCATATCTCGTACAATTTTTCCTGCTAAATCTTGTTTTTTTCTGGTAAGGTGGATCGGGGCGTTATTATTAGATACAAATATTTATTCGTCCATAAGTTTTTTATTTTTTCATTGCATTGGTTTTTAACAGTCAGGGAAAGATAAAAAAAGAAAAGGAGGGAATAATGATGCCCAATTTACGAGATATTATGACTACAGATGTAGCTACCGTTACACTTCAGGACAATGCCTTTGAAGTGGCTGAAAAAATGGAAAAGCTGAATGTGGGTGCCATTCCTGTCGTTGAAGGCGAAAACGTAATCGGTATGATTACAGACCGTGACTTAGTCCTTCGTGGATATGCGCAAAAACGTTCCGGTTCTACTGCGATTGAAGGACTAATGACCAAAGATGTTGTCGTTGGAACCCCTGATATGTCCGTTGATGAAGCAGCAAAACTGATGGCTGAAAAACAAATCCGACGTTTACCCGTTGTAGAAAACGGTAAGCTTGTCGGCATTGTTTCGATCGGTGATTTAGCCGTAAGAAATGAATCTGCTGATGAGGCAGGTCAAGCGTTAAGTAAAATTTCTGAACCATCCAATGAAGCATAAGATATTTTTAAATTCTTCGGGTTAACCCATCGTGGTTGACCCTTTTTATTGTGTGCCGGGCATGTGCTGCAACTTGGCGGTGAAAGTCCGCTAAGGGCTTGGCAGTGGGAACCTTTAGCCAAAGGCAAGGGCGTCCATCGTGAGGTGGAGTCTGAAGGAAGCCAGAGGCAAAATCCCGCCTCGATGAATAAGAACTACATATGAGGCTGTTTAAGACGGATGAGTTTGCAATACAAAACAAAGTCCAGCACTGCCCGAATCTTAAGCAGTAAATGTAGCGAGGGCATGGGATGAAAGTGGTAGCACTTACCCCGGGAGGTCTGCTGAATATGTCACCGACAAGAAGGATATAATTTCCTACAGTGATAACCCATATAGTAATGTATGGCTGAATCAGCAGAAGTCAGCAGAGGTCATAGTGCGTGCGTGGCAGCACGATCATCAGGTGGGTTAAAGTCCCGCTGAGCCTCGGACTAGGGGGCTCATATCCAAACCCGGGGGTAATGCCTCGGGGGCCGGCAATTTTGTTGCCG